>NZ_WWIA01000600.1 GCF_009870065.1 Streptomyces sp. SID5785
CCGCTCAGTGGGTTCTCCCGCTGAGCTGCCGGTCGGGGGGTTCCGCGGTCAGGTGCTGGATCAACGAGCCGCTACAGTCTGACGGCTGTATGAAAGCAGGGACATGACAGGGGAGGGTCATGCAGACACAACTCAGGGAGACCGCCGACGAACTGGCAGGTGTCCTGTGGAGAGAACACACCGTCTACCGCGAGCGCGGCGGCGGAGTGGTGATCCGAGGGGAACACGTACGGCGCTGGATCAGCATGGCGCCGACCGGCGGACGGGACCAGGCGCTGATCCGCGCCGGCCGGATCCTGGACGGCGGCACCAGTGCTCCGGCCCGGCTGGAGGTCGTCGTCGACCTCACCGCCGGGACGGCGGAACTGGCCGCGGTCTGCCGCCGTCTGCTCGCCGAGACCGCCGCCGGAACGGAAGCGCCCGCTCCGGCACCGCCCCGGCCAGGGAGGCAGAGGGCGCCGCGCGCGAAGCGGGCCGGGCGGGCGCCGAAGGGGCGGCGCATGAGCCTTGCCTCCTGGGTGGTCCTGCTCACCGTCACGGGCATCGTGGCGCTGTGGGCCTACTCCGTCCTCGCCGGCCCGGCGGGACGGTAGGAGCCGGAGCCGAACGCCGGTTCACCCCGCGGCACCGGGAGGGGCGGGGTGGACCGGCGTGCCGGCGCCCCGCTCCTTGCGGACGAACGCCCGCCGCAGAGCGTGGTAGGAGGCGTGGGGATCCGAGAACGTCCGCAGCATGCGGGCCAGTTCGTCCTGCCGGTACGCGGCGAGCGGCCTGACCGACTCGTCGCGCTCGCGCCGCACCTTCTTCGCCGCGACACGAGCCGACGTCTGCGGGGCCACGGCATGCCGCAGGGCCAGGCGCACGACCTCGCCGGAGAACTCCTGCGGGCCGCACGCGATCAGCCGGTCCACGAGACCGAGCCCGACGCCCGACGCGGCGCTCACGGGCCGTGCGTCCCGGGTCAGCCGCCGGGCGGCGTCCGTGCCCACCCGGCGCGGCAGCGTGTAGGTCCAGTACTCGGACCCGTACAGGCCCATCAGGCGGTAGTGGGGGTTCAGGACGACACCACTGCGGCACCAGACCTCGTCGGCGGCGAGGGCCAGCATGGCGCCGCCCGCCGCGGCGTTGCCGCCGAGCGCGGACACCACGAGCCGGTCGGTGGTGGTCAGGACGGCCTCGACGAGGTCGTCGATGGCGTTGATGTTCGCCCAGGACTCCGCACACGGATCGGCGGCGGCCTCGATCACGTTGAGGTGGATGCCGTTCGAGAAGAAGTCCCGCCCGCCGCCGAGGACCAGCACCGACGTGGGCCGGGTGCAGGCGGTGCGGTACGCGTCGAGCAGTCGGCGGCAGTGGTCCGTGCTCATGGCGCCGCCGGGGAAGGAGAACGAGAGAACGCCGACCGGCCCGTCCTCGTGGTACCGGATGTCGCTCCAGCCCGCTGCCGTGCCGCTCGACTCCGGTCTGACGGGGTGTTCGGGGAGCGGGGGCAGCCGGTCGCCGAGCGCGGTCACCGCGGGCAGTCTGATCTGTGCGGGGCCGCCAGGAAGGCGCCGGCGGCGCAGTTCGGGGATCCACACGGCGCCGTCGGCGGTGGCGCGGCAGACGGCGCCGGTGCGGGTGGCGAGGAGCCGGCCGGGCGGCCCCGTGAGCTCGCGCTCCGGGTGGCCGCCGTGCAGGTACCACTCCTCGCCGAGCAGATCGTCGAGCACGCCGGGGACCGAATCGGCCGCGCGCAGAGCCCGGAGCGCCGCTTCCGTACTGGCCGACTCCCAGTCGATGCGCCGCAGTTGCTGGCGCAGGACGGGCCGCACCGTGACCGCGCCGGGCTCCGACGGCTGCCGCCGCGGCACGTAGGTGCCCGACGCGAAACGTTCCACCGCCAGCGTGACCGCCGCCAGCGCCGCGTCGGAGATCTCGTTGCGGTACAGATCGCTCTTGCCCACCGGCGGCACGAGGCAGTCAGCGGTCGCCCACACGTCACCGGCGTCCATCTCGCCGTTCGCCTCGAGTACCGTCACGCCCCAGCGGTCCACCCCGGCCTGGATCGCCCAGTCGAGCGAGGAGGGGCCGCGGTCGCCGACCGGACCCGGATGCACGACGAGACAGGTGTGCGCCGACCACACGTCCTCGGGGATGACGCACGTCAGCATCGGAGCGATGACGAGCCGGGGTGCGTGCCGGGTCACCGCCTGCCGCACCGCGGGTCCTCCGGTGACCACTTCCGCCGTCACGTGGTGCCCGGCGTCCCGCAGTTCGGCGTACACGCGCTGCGTGAGACTGTTGAAGGCGCTCGCCACGAGCAGGATCCGCATACCGACCTTCCTGTCCGCGCTCCGGCGCCGTGATCGCGCCGGACCGCCGCCGTCGTCGTCCCGCGCGCGCTGCGTCCGGGCGCAGCGGGCCGCGGCCGTCCTTCGAAAGTGACGGACCTCGTGGCCGCTCGGCGGGGTGACGGCCGGGAATGCGCTCATGCGCGTAGCCGCGCCTACGCAGTTCGCAGGATGCCGAGTGCACGGCCGCCGCTCAGCAAGGGCGTGTACGGGTTTTCCCCCAGAGCATGTGTCGGGTCAGCCGGGTTCTTCCGGAGGTCCGCGGCTCCTACCGTCGAGGTATCGGCGCTGACACAGGCGCCACGAGCCCAGGAGTCCTCATGCGTAAGGCGGTCGGTCTCGCCCTCGGTCTGGTCGGCACGTTCTTCATCTGCCGTGCCCTCGTGGAACCGTTCCTCATCGACTACAGCGACCCGTCCTCGTACGCGAACGACTGGGGCGGACCACATCTGCTCGGAGTGCTCGCGGTGCACTGTCTTCCCGGGGTGCTGGCGGCATGGCTGATGTTCCGCGCGGCCCGACGCCATCCCTCGCGCGTCACGCGGGCGCGGGACACGGCGCCTGAACGGGCGGCCGGGCAGCGCCGGTAGACGGTAGGGACGGCAAGCGGTAGGCGGTAGGGACAGCAGGCGGCAGGCGGCAGGCGGCAGGCGGCAGGCGGACCCTGAGCGACGTGGTGACAGGCCGAGCCGCCGCGGCCGCGCCCCACGACGGTGCTGTCGTCCGTCACCGGCCGCCTTCCTGAGCACGCCACCGCTCGTAGGCCTCTCGGATCGCGGCAGGAATGCGTCCGTGGTCGTTCACGACGAAGCCGTTGCCTCGCGCCCACCGGCGCACGGGGTCGTTCCCGGGGTCGTTCTCGGCGCCTTGTCCGCCCGCGCGGACGCCACGGCCTCCCCCGTCGTCCGGCGCGGCGCCCCCGAGCCGCTCGGCCACCTCCTGGAAGAAGGCGGACAGCGAGAGGTACTCGTCGTCCGCCGGGGACCGCCCTTCGCACCAGGACCCGACCGTGCCGGTGCGCGCGTTCACGAACCTGCCCGAGAAGCCGTCGCGCTCCGCGACGAACGGCACCCATTCCCTGCGCCACGACGGGGCATCGGCGTCCCCGGAC
>NZ_WWIA01000601.1 GCF_009870065.1 Streptomyces sp. SID5785
GCGCCGCGGTACAGGTACTGCCAGGTGTCCTCGACGCGATGCGGGTCGAGTCCGAGGAGGAGGGGTGCGACGTGGTCCTCCAGGTAGCTGACGACGGCGAGTTCACGGCCGTTGAGCGTGGCGTCGCCCAGGCCGGTGAGGCCTTCGTCGGTCGTCAGCTTGAGCGTGACGAAGTTGCGGCCGGGGCTGGTGACGACGACCTTCGCGTCGATGATCTTCATGCGGTGGGCGCTCTCTGGTGGGTGCGGAGGCGTGTTCGTCCCTTCTGGCCCTACTGGTAGGACCAGTCGGACCAGAAGAGGAACCTAACAGGGCGCCCCGATTCCCCGGTAGCCCCTCGGGCGGCGAGATCGACCGAGAGCGGGGCTACTCCGCGCCGGTCCCGCGCGCGTCGCCCTCGCGTGCGAGCAGCGCCTCGATGTGGTGGCGCGCCATGACATCGAGGGGGGTGTCGAGGTCGGCCCCGTACGTGCGCAGACCGAGCGTCAGGTGTTCACGCATCCGGGACGACGCCAGCTCCGCGTCGCCCGCCTCGATCGCGGCCAGGATCTCCGGGTGGTGCGGGACGCCTGGCTCGGCGATCGACGGGTCGGAGTGCGAGCGGAGCATCATCTCGAACATCAACCCGCTGATCGACGCCAGCATGATCCGCAGCACCGGGTTCCCGCCGCCCGCCGCGATCGCGTCGTGGAACTCCACGTCGGCCTGCGCCCTGACCACGACATCGGTCGCCGCCTCCATCGTGCGCTGCGCGGACCGCATCGCCGCGAGGTCCTCGTCCGTCGCACGGCGCGCGGCGAGGGCGGCGATCTCGACCTCCAACGGGATCCGGGCCTCGATGAGCTGACGCACCGTGGGCCGCCCGGCCCGGTACAGCGCGTCGTACCTCCTGGCCTGCCCCGTGGACTGCTCGCGCACGAACGAACCGCGGCCGGGCGCGACCTCGATCAGGTGCTGGGCCTCCAGCCGGCGCAGCACCTCACGCACGACGTTCCTGCTGGCGCCGAACCGCGCGGCCAGCTCGCGCTCGGACGGCAGCTTCGCCCCGACCTCGATCGCTCCGGAGCGGATCTCCCGCTCGAGCTCGCGCGCGAAGCGCTCCGTGAGCAGTCCGCGCCGGGCGGGACCGGGCGCGGAGTCCGACGGCGCGGAGCCGGGTGACGCATGCATGATCACAGGCTACAGCGGGTGCCGGAGCGCACGGTGCCGCCGGCAGGTGATGCTCCGGCCGGTCCGAGGGTGCGGACGGGCACCGCCGGCCTGTGCGGCAGAGTGTGGGCCATGACGACGTACGAGGCGATGACGTACCACCTGGAGACGGAGCGGCTGCTCCTGCGGCCCTGGGCCGTGTCGGACGCGGAGGAGTTCTGCACCCTCCTGGCGGAGCGGGGCAACGGCACCCCCGAGGTCGAACGGATCCGGACATCGATCGAGGAGTTCCTCACCGCGTCGCAGAGCACGGGCATCGCCCTGCTGCCGATCGTGCGCCGCGCGGAAGGCGACTTCATCGGCTATTGCGGACTGATCATCGGGCGCTCCACGCTCGATGAACCGGAGATCGCGTACGAGCTGTTCCGGCACGCCCACGGGAACGGCTACGCCACCGAGGCCGCCGCCGCGGTGCTGGGGGCCGCCGCGGCGACCGGCCGGACCCGCCTCTGGTCGACGGTCGCCGACTGGAACACGCCGTCCCTGCGGGTCCTCGACAAGCTCGGGTTCACACGGGACCGCGTCACCACGGAGGAGAACGGCGAGGTCGTCTGGCTCACGCGCGCGCTGCCGTGACGCACGCGCGGCTTGTCACGGGCGCCCCGTCACGGGCGCCCTGTTTGGAGCACACGGGCCGCTTTCACTCGTCGGCACCACGCGTGAACCCGTGAGCTGCACTGTTGGAGCAAAAGGGACTTCAAGCCCGAACGCTCGCGGCCGGCGCGCCTCTGCGGGGGCGCTCCGCTGCGGCTTACGTCGGGTGCAGCGGTTCGTCGGCGGCACGCTCCGGTGCCGTGACCGCGATGCTTGGAGGAAGCCCTGATGCGTTCGCTGAAGATAGCCACCGGCACTGTCCTGGCCAGCACCGCTCTCCTGTTCGCGGCCCCGATGGCCTCGGCGTCCGACACCCAGTGCGACCCGGCCACCGCGGCGGCCACCGAGGCCGAGTCCGCCTACAAGGCGGCCCTCGCCGACTACCAGAAGCAGATCGACGCGGGCGGCCACCCGGGCAAGGCCGAGAAGGACAACGTCGACCAGCTGAAGCAGAAGGCCGACTCCACCGCCTCCGAGGCCCAGCGGGTCTGCGGCGACACGGCGATGGACCCCAGCGCGTCCCCCAGCACGCAGCCCTCGGCCCCCGCCTCGCACAAGCCGACCATGCAGCCCTCGGCGCCCGCGTCGCAGAAGCCGTCCGGCGCGATGCACACCGGCAGCGGCTCCACCAGCACCGACCCCGCCGGCGTGCCGGCCGCCGCCGCGGCGGGCGGCCTGGCCGTCGCGGCCGCCGCCGGATTCGCCCTGCGCCGCCGTTCGC
>NZ_WWIA01000602.1 GCF_009870065.1 Streptomyces sp. SID5785
AGCACGATCGGGTCGTTGTCCACGTAGACGACGCTCGCGTCGGGCAGCGCGGTCTGCGCCACGCGGTGCAGGTTCGGCTCGGTCGGTATCCCGGTGCCGATGTCGAGGAACTGACGGATGCCCACGCGGGCGGCGAGCAGCCGCGTCGCGCGCTGCATGAACCAGCGGTTGTGCCGGGCCCCGTACGGCGCCGTGGGCTCCATCGCGGTGATCTGGCGCCCGAGCTCCTCGTCCACCGGGTAGTTGTCCTTGCCGCCGAGGAACCAGTCGTACACCCGGGCCGGGTGCGGTCTGCCGGTGTCGATCCCGCGGTCGGCGGGGGACGGTCGGGTCATGTCAACTCCCTTGTGGGGCGGAGGCGTTCGCGGTCCGTCCGGCCATCTTGCCGCAGGCATGTGACGCGCGGGGCGTGATCGGGAAGGACGACGGGCCCCACCCCCGGGGTCAGGACTCCGGAGCGGCGAAGGACCCGTGCCGGCCCTCGCCCGCCACGAACCGGCCCGCGCCTTCGACGCCCTCCCGCAGCACCCCCGTGCCGAGCCGCACCTCGGTGAGCATCGCCTCGTCCTCCGGGACCCCGGCCGACGACCGCACGGACGCCAGGTCGCTGCGCAGGCACGCCTGGGGGAACCGTGCGATCTGCGCCGCGAGTTCCTCGGCCGCGGCGCGGGCGCGGCCGGGCGGCACCAGCCGGTTGACCAGCCCCATGGCGTGTGCCTCCGACGCCGGTACCGGGCGGCCCGTCAGGATCAGGTCGAGCGCCCGGCCCTCGCCGACGATCCGGGGCAGCCGTACCGTGCCCCCGTCGATCAGCGGCACCCCCCAGCGCCGGCAGAACACCCCGAACACGGCGTCCTCCTCGGCGACCCGCAGATCGCACCACAGCGCCAGCTCCAGGCCGCCCGCCACGGCGTGCCCGGCGACCGCGGCGATCACCGGCTTCGTCAGGCGCAGCCGGGTGGGCCCCATCGGCCCGTCCCCGTCCTCCGCGACCCTGTTGCCGTCCTGCGTGCCGACGGCCTTGAGGTCCGCGCCTGCGCAGAACGTCCCGCCCTCGCCCCACAGCACGGCGACCCGCGCGTCGTCGTCGGCCTCGAACGCCCGGAAGGCGGCGGCGAGTTCCCGTGCGGTGGGCCCGTCCACGGCGTTGCGCGCGGCGGGCCGGGACAGGACGACGGTGGTGACGGGACCGGCGCGTTCGACGCGCACGGACGGCGGGGACGTCCGGACCGGCACGGGAATCCTCTCCTGGGGCGGACACGACACCGGACCGGCCCGAACACGCCCTGGCTGTCTCGCCCTAGACGACCCGGAACGCCAGGGCGTCCTTCCCGGCCGAGCTGGTCCCGGTGTAGAGGTCGAACGTACCCTCCTCCAGCAGGAAGGTGCCGTCGGGGTCGTCGGTCCAGAAGCCCAGTTCCGCCGCTCCGAAGCCGAGCCGGACGGTGCGCTCCTGCCCGGGCTCCAGCGTGACCCGTTCGAACGCGACGAGCCGGCGCACCGGCTGGACGATGCTCGCGGCCCGGTCGCGCACGTACAGCTGCACGACCTCGTCGCCCGTGCGCCCACCCGTGTTGCGCACGCTCACCGACACCTGGACACGGGCGCCGTCGCGCAGCGCCGCCGCCCGCACGGATCCGTGGCTCAGCTCGGGCGTGCCCAGCGCGAACGACGTGTAGCTCAGCCCGAACCCGAAGGGGAACTGCGGGGAGGACGGCAGGTCCAGGTACTTCGACGTGAACGCGTTGTCCGGGTCGGCCGGACGGCCCGTCGACTCGTGGTTGTAGTGCACCGGGAGCTGTCCCACGCTGCGCGGGAAGGACACCGGCAGCTTGCCGCCCGGGTTCACCGCGCCGAACAGCACGTCGGCGATCGCCGGGCCCGCTTCGAGTCCGGGGTGCCAGGCCTCCAGGACGGCCGGTGCGGAGTCCAGCCAGCCGCCGACGGTCAGCGGCCGCCCGTTCACCAGGACCACCACGAACGGCTTCCCGGTGCGCGCGACCGCCGCGATCAACTCCTCCTGTGCGCCCGGCAGTCCGAGCTCGCTGCGCGCCGCCGCCTCCCCGCTCAGCGCGGCAGGCTCGCCGACGACCACCACCGTCACGTCCGCGGCGCGCGCCGCGGCGACCGCCTCCGCGACCCCCGACGTGTCCGATCCGTCGGGGGCGACCCCGCGCACGTACGTGACCTTCGCGTCCGGCGCGGCCGCGCGCACCGCATCCAGGACCTTCGCCGACGGGAAACGCTCCGCGGCGGCGGGCACCGCCCAGGTCCCCAGCAGATCGGCCGAGTCGGCGAACGGGCCGACCAGCGCCAGCGTGCCGGCCGCCCGGCTCAGCGGCAGCACGCCGCCCTCGTTCTTCAGCAGCACCATGGAACGGGCGGCCGCCGTGCGCGCGGCCCGGCGCGCGGCGGGTGCGGGCGCGGAGATCTCCGCCCCCTCCTCGACGTACGGCTCCTCGAACAGGCCGAGCGCGAACTTCAGCCGCAGCACGCGCGTCACGGCGTCGTCGACACGGCGGCGCGTGATCCGTCCGGCGTGCAGCAGCGCCGTGCCCTCGGAGCGCAGGTGCGTGCTGGTCATCTCCATGTCCACGCCCGCGTTCAGCGCGAGACGGGCCGCGTCCGCGCCGTCCTCGGCGAAGCCGTGCGCGATCAGCTCCTCGACCCCGGCCCAGTCGCTCACGACCGTCCCGTCGAAGCCCCACTCCTGCTTGAGGATGTCGGTGAGCGTGTGCGTGTTGCCGTGCGCAGGGACCCCGCTGATCGTGTTGAACGACGCCATGACGGTCGCGACCCCTGCGTCCAGCGCGGCCTTGAACGGGGGCAGATAGAGATTGCGCAGCCGGGACTCGGACACGTCGACCGTGTTGTAGTCGCGCCCGCCCTCGGCGCCGCCGTACGCGACGAAGTGCTTGGCGCACGCGGCGACGGTGCGCCCGTCCCGGTAGCCGTCCCCCTGGTAACCGCGCACCTTGGCGGCGGCGAACCGGGACGTGAGGTGCGGGTCCTCGCCGCTGCTCTCGGCGATGCGGCCCCAGCGCGGTTCGTGCGTGACGTCCATCATGGGAGAGAACACCCAGTGCACCCCGCTCGACCGGGCCTCCCGCGCCGACACCTCGGCGTCCGTGCGGGCCACCTCCGGATCGAAGCTCGCCGCCTGGGCGAGCGGGATCGGGAACGTCGTCCAGAGTCCGTGGATCACGTCGAGGCCGAACAGCAGCGGGATCCCCAGCCGGGACTCCTCGACCGCGATCCGCTGCAGCGCGTTCGTGCGCCGGGCCCCGAGGATGCTGAGCACCGAGCCGAGCCGGCCGGTGCGCGCCGCGTCCTCCACCTCCTCCGTCTCGCCCGAGCCCGGGTTGAGCTCCCACGACCACGGCAGCTGCTGCAACTGCCCGAGCTTCTCCGCGAACGTCATCCGGCGCAGCAGCGCGCGGACCCGGTCGTCGTACGGTCCTCGGCGGGCGCGGCCCGCGACGGACGCGCGCGCGGCGGGGGCGCTGACGACCGCCCCGGCCGCCGCGGTGACGCCGATGGCGGACAGCAGTGCCCGCCTTCCCAGCTGGGGCATGTGGTCTTCCCGTCGCTCTCGTGGTGCTCACCGGTGGTGGTTGCCTGGCGTAAGGGGGCCAATCCGGTGCGAAGTTATGTTTCGGACACCTCGGGGTCAAGGGAGCCCCGCCGGGCGAGGGCAGGTCGTCGCCGGGAGCCGCGGCGCGTTCCTGACCTGTTGACCTCAACATTGGTTGAGGTCGTAGCGTCGTCGGCATGAGCATGGAGACCACAGCCTGGACGCAGCTGCACAGCGTCATGAACGCCCAGAACGGCGGGCCGAACGGCCGCCCCTTCGCCCGTGCGACCCTGCGCCGGATCGCCGCCTTCGCCCGGCCGCACAAGCGGCGCATCGCCCAGTTCGTCGTGCTCAGCATCCTCACCGCCCTGCTCGCCGTGGCCACACCGGTGCTCGCAGGCGACGTCGTCGACGGCATCGTCCAGGGGCACGACCAGGGGCACGTGATCCGGCTGGCCCTGCTCATCGCCGTGATCGCGCTCGCCGAGGCCGGCATCGGACTCCTCGCGCGGTGGCTGTCCGCGAACCTCGGCGAGGGCCTCATCCTCGACCTGCGCACCGCCGTCTTCGACCACGTGCAGCGGATGCCCGTCGCGTTCTTCACCCGGACCCGCACCGGGGCCCTGGTCAGCCGGCTCAACAACGACGTCATCGGCGCCCAGCGGGCCTTCAGCAACACCCTGTCCGGCGTCGTCGGCAACGTCGTGACACTGCTTCTGACCCTCGCCGTCATGCTCACGCTCTCCTGGCAGATCACCCTCCTCGCCCTGCTCCTGCTGCCGGTCTTCGTGCTGCCCGCTCGGCGCATGGGCACCCGCATGGCCCGCCTCCAGCGCGAGGCCGCCGCTCACAACGCCGCCATGGGTACCCGCATGACCGAGCGGTTCTCCGCGCCGGGCGCCACCCTCATCAAGCTCTTCGGCCGACCCTCGGACGAGTCGGCCGAGTTCGCCGAACGGGCCCGCCGGGTGCGCGACATCGGCGTACGCACCGCCATGGCGCAGTCCGCGTTCATCACCGCGCTCACCCTCGTCTCGGCGCTCGCCCTCGCCCTCGTCTACGGCCTCGGCGGGTACTTCGCCCTGGACGGCACCCTGGAGGCGGGCGCGGTCGTCTCCCTCGCCCTGCTGCTCACCCGCCTCTACGCGCCGCTCACCTCGCTGGCCGGCGCCCGCGTCGAGGTCATGAGCGCGCTCGTCAGCTTCGAGCGGGTCTTCGAGGTGCTCGACCTGGAACCGCTCATCGCCGAGAAGCCGGACGCGCGGGCGGTGCCCGAGGGGCCGGTCGCCGTCGAGTTCGACGAGGTCCGCTTCGGCTACCCGTCCGCCGACAAGGTCTCGCTCGCCTCCCTCGAAGAGGTCGCGTCGCTCGACACCCGCGGCGGCGCCGAGGTCCTGCACGGCGTCTCCTTCCGGGCCGAACCCGGTCGGACCGTCGCCCTCGTCGGCTCGTCCGGGGCCGGCAAGTCCACCGTCGCCCAGCTGCTGCCCCGCCTCTACGACACCGACTCCGGCGCCGTCCGCATCGGCGGCGTCGACGTACGGGACCTGACCGCGTCCTCGCTGCGGGACACGCTCGGCATGGTCACCCAGGACGGTCACCTCTTCCACGACAGCGTCCGCGCCAACCTGCTGCTCGCCCGCCCCGACGCCACCGAGGACGAGCTGTGGGACGTGCTGCGCCGGGCCCGGCTCGAGACGCTCGTCGACTCCCTGCCGGACGGCCTCGACACCGTCGTCGGCGAGCGCGGCTACCGGCTCTCCGGCGGCGAGCGCCAGCGCATGACGATCGCCCGGCTGCTGCTCGCCCGCCAGCGCGTCGTCATCCTCGACGAGGCCACGGCCCACCTGGACAACACCTCCGAGGCCGCCGTCCAGGAGGCGCTCGCCGAGGCGCTCGAGGGACGCACCGCGATCGTCATCGCCCACCGGCTCTCCACGATCCGCTCCGCCGACCAGATCCTCGTCGTCGAGGACGGCCGCATCGTCGAGCGCGGCACCCACGCCGAACTCCTCGCCGTCGACGGCCGCTACGCCGACCTGTACCGGACCCAGTTCGCCGCCGGGGACCAGGCTCCGCCCCTGGAGGAGGCTGCGGGCGCCGTCTGATCCCCGCCGGGGGACGTCCCGCCGACCGGGCTCAGGGTGCGGGCGGC
>NZ_WWIA01000603.1 GCF_009870065.1 Streptomyces sp. SID5785
GCGCCGCAGCCCGCGCAGGAGACCGGCAGCACCAGCCCCCACATCTCCGTGAACCAGCCCCGCATCCCCCCACGATGCCAAGCCCGGCCGTCCCTCACCACCCCTGTGGAAAACTCCGCGCAGCAGCCCCCGCGAGCGGCTCGGCCACCCACCTGAAACCGGCGCGCGCGCCCGCCTCAACCTGGCGCGCGCGGGCGTCAACCCGGCGCGCCCCGGGCGTCAACCCGACGCCCACGGCCGGCCCAAGTCACCACCCCCGGGCCGGGCCAGGCCGACCGGGGCCGACCCGGGTCGATGCTCTCGGCTAGCCCGGATAGACCGGCGCCGTCCCGTCCTTCAGCACGGGCTGCCACGCCGTCCCGGAGGGCAGCCGCACGACGCCGTCGTCCGAGTGCGCCAGCAGCGGCAGGCCGTCGTCCTCCGACGCCGCGATCTCGCTCACCCGGGTCAGTCCGGGCAGCGCCTGCCCCGTGGGCGCCGAGCCGTCACACTGCACGTACCGGATCTGCTGCAGCCCGCCGGCCTCGCGCCCGACCACCACGAGCCGGCTGCCGCCCGCCCAGGACACTGCCGTCACCGACTCCATCTGCGGTGCGGCCGAGCGCAGGCCGGCCACCGACACCACCACGCCACCGTCCCCGTCGGCCCGGCGCTCGACCCGGCCGATCCGCAGGGACGTCCGGTCCTTCTCCGTCACGATCAGCGCGATCCGCGCCCCGTCGGCGGACATCTTCACGGCCTCGATGCGCGCGTCCGCGGCGAGCCCGTCGACCGGGATCTCCTGCTGCTCGTCGGCCATGCCCTGCCCGAACATGAGCAGCCGCGGCTCCTTCGGGTCCCGGTCCGCGACCCACAGATCGCCCCGGCCGTCCCAACTCGGCGTCGAGAAGCCGTCCTTCTCCTTCTTCGCGGTACTGCGCACGACCGGGTCGCCGATCGACGCCCCGGACACCATGGAGGTCACGTAGAGCGCATGCCCCGTGTTCGACACGGCCGCGGCCCGCTCCTGGTCGCGCGAGACGGCGATCGAGCGCAAAACCTGCTCGCCCTCGCCCAGCGGCCCCGGCACCCGCTCGGGCTCCCGGGTCCCACTGCTCTTGCCCGGCATCCGCACGAGCCGTCCCTTGGCGTCCAGGAAGTACTGGTCGTCCAGGCGGCCGGAGGTGCGCGGTGCGAGCGCCTGCGCCCCGTTGTCACCCAGCGCGCACAGCAACCCGCCGTCGGAGCGCTGCAGTTCGACCTCCTCCACACCCGCGGACGACAGATCGTCCAGCGAGTACAGGAGTTGCGCCGCCATCTCCTTGCACGCACTCGGGCTGACGCCGTCCGCGCTCTTGTTGAGCGGCACCACCAGCTTGTTCGTGTCGTCCGGAGCCAGCGACTTCACACCGCTCTTGAGCGCCGTGTGCGCCGGGAACGCCGAGCGCACCACCGGCTGGAGCCAGCTCGTCGGCCCCCGGAGCACCTCACGGACCGTCTCGGTCAGCGGATCCGTCCACTGCCGCACGAACACCGGGTCGGCGACGAGCCGCCGCGGCTCCTCGTGCGAGCCGGTCTGCGGGGCGTCCGCGTAGTAGTACTTGTTGACGGACTGGTAGATGCGCTGGAAGTCGGACGCGCTCAGCATCACCCCGGCGGGCAGCATGTCGATGCGCCACTGCTTGCCCTTGGCGGTGTTCACCTGCGTGAGGTGCAGACCGGCCCGGTAGGTCTGCTCCTTCGGCTGGTACGCCTGCCGCTTGTCGACCAGCGCGACCTGGCTTCCCGTCACCTCGAAGAACTGGCCCTCCTCCGCCGCGTCCGGTCGGCCCGTCGGCCGCGGGTGCGGCGCGTCGTCGAGCACCACCGTCTGCTGCCCCGGCTGCCAGCTCTTCGCCGCCTTCGGCGTCAGGTACTTGCGGGCGATCGCGTACGAGGGATCGTCACCGGTCAGCGCGTCGAGGAACCCGTCGACGATGCTGCTGGGACCCACGTCGTCCCGCGGCGGCAACGCGAAGACACGGACCTGCGAGTCCGGCCGCTGCGACGCCTCGACCGACTGCATGCCCCCGCTGTCCGGCATCGAGGCACAACCGGCGAGGACGATCACCCCGCACCCGGCCAGGGCACCGGCCCTCACCCGCCGTGCCGTCCACTGGTCGCCCACGCCCGCCGTCACTCCCCTCGCCGCTCACCGACACCGGTGCGCGACTGCTCCTGCTCGTCCCCGGCGACGCCGTGCGAGCCCATCGGGCCGCCCTCGTCCCCGGGCCGCTCCCCGTGCTCGCCCGGCTGCCGCGGCACGCTCACCGCGCCCCTGCCGTACTCACCGCCCCTGGCCACCACGCGGGAGCCGCTGCCGGGCAGCGCCGTCGGGTCCGCGGGCACCGGCGCCTGCGCCGCGCGCGGCGCCAGCGGCTGCTG
>NZ_WWIA01000063.1 GCF_009870065.1 Streptomyces sp. SID5785
ATCGCGGCGATCTCGGGCCGCGGGGCGGGCGGCGGTGCGCAGACCCCGCCGAGTTCCTTGGCGCGGACGGCCTTGGTGATCCAGGTCCGGTCGAGGACGCGCCGCTCGTCGGCCTCGGCGACGAGGTCCTCGGACTGGTTGTAGTCGCCGTCGGCGGCCTGGACGGCCCAGAGGTGGACGGCGACACCGTGCTCCTTGGCGGCCATCATGCCGGGCAGCAGATCGCCGTCCCCGGTGACGAGGACGACGTCGGAGCACGCCCTGTTCCGCGCGAGTTCGGTGAGCTCGGCGTGCATGGCGGCGTCGACGCCCTTCTGCGCCCAGCGCCCGTCGCTGCGGGTCAGGGCGCCGAGCCGGACGGTGACGCGGGGCATGACGCGCAGCCTGCGGTGCTCGGGCTGGGGCACCCGGTCCGGGGCGCCGTCGAACCAGTAGATCCGCAGGAGCGGACGCTCGGTCTCGGTCTCGGCGCGCTCGCGCAGTCCCTGGATGAGGGCGGCGTGGTCGACATGGATCCGGGAGCGTGAGGGCTCGCCCGCAAGAAGGCTCGCGGCGGCCCCCAGCAGATATCCGGCATCCACCAGGACGATGCAACGGTCCACGCGATCCACCCTCTTTCGCCGACACGCCCGCGCGTTCGCTTGGGGTTTCCTTCGAGTCTGCCCGACCGCACTGGGGTTAACGGCCCGAACTGGATCTTCGGCGTGGCGGATCCCCGTTGATCGCCGGGAACTCCCCTCGGGGTACCGGCGGATCCCCTGTCACACACGGTGAATCTCTGAAATGCGACCTTTGTCGACATATGTGAGTCTGAACGCGGCCCTGGCCCCTAGATCCCCCGCAGGAGGCAGATCACCATGGCCAAGAACCGCAAGCAGAACCGCAGCCATCAGCAGAAGCAGGCGTCGCCGGAGTCGGCCCAGGAGCAGTCCCGGTCCTCGGCCATGGAGGCCGAGGCCAAGTCGGCCGCGCAGGCGACGCCGGGGGACATGGCCCGCAAGCACCGTGAGCGTCGCTTCGGCCACAACTGAGTCAGGGCCGCACACCGCACCTGCCCGTACGCGAGGGGCGCACCCGGAGGACCCGGGTGCGCCCCTCGCGCCGTGTGCGGTGGGAGTGCCGGCAGGGCCTCAGCCGGCCAGGCAGGACGGGCCGAGCAGCACCTTCAGATCGCCGTAGAGCGCGGGGTCGGGCTTGACCCGGTGGCGGTCGAGCCGGAGCACGGTGGTCTTGCGCGGGCCCTGGAGCTTGATGCGGACCTCGCTGTCACCGCGGTGGTTGGCGAGGATCTCGCCGAGCCGGCTGACCATGGGCGGGGTCACCTTGAGGGCGGGGATGGTCAGGATGACCGGCGCGTTGGTGCCCGCGTTCGACAGGTCGGGGACCTGGAGCTCCATGGCGACGAGCCGCGGCACGTCCTCGCGCTTGTCGAGGCGGCCCTTGACGAAGACGACGGCGTCCTCGACGAGCTGGGTCGACACCAGCTGGTACGTCGCGGGGAAGAACATGCACTCGATGGAGCCGGCGAGGTCCTCGACGGTGGCGATCGCCCACGCGTTGCCCTGCTTGGTCATCTTGCGCTGGAGGCCCGAGATGATGCCGCCGACGGTGACGACGGCGCCGTCGGAGAAGTCGCCCCCGGTGAGCTGGCCGATGCCCGCGTCGGCCTTGTCGGACAGCACGTGCTCCAGGCCGAACAGCGGGTGGTCGGACACGTAGAGCCCGAGCATCTCGCGCTCCTGCGCGAGCAGGTAGGTCTTGTCCCACTCGTCGGTGGAGAACTCGACGTCGAGGCCGAAGCCGGGCTCGCTGCTGTCCTCCTCGCCCATGCCGCCGAAGAGGTCGAACTGCCCCTCGGCCTCCTTGCGCTTGACCGCGACCACGTTGTCGATCATCGGCTCGTACTGGGCGGTGAGGCCCTTGCGCGTGTGCTTGAGGCTGTCGAAGGCGCCGGCCTTGATGAGCGACTCGGTGGTGCGCTTGTTGCACGCGGCGGCCTCGATCTTGTCGAGGTAGTCGGGGAAGGATCCGTACTTCCCCTTGGCCTTGCGGGCCCGGATGATCGAGTCGACCACGTTGGTGCCGACGTTGCGGACGGCCTCGAGGCCGAAGAGGATCACGTCGTCGCCCTGGGCGGCGAAGTTGTGGACCGACTCGTTGACGTCCGGCGGGAGGACCTTGATGCCCATGCGCCGGCACTCGTTCAGGTAGACGGCCGACTTGTCCTTGTCGTCCTTGACCGAGGTGAGCAGCGCGGCCATGTACTCGGCCGGGTAGTTCGCCTTGAGGTAGGCGGTCCAGTAGGTGACCAGGCCGTACGCGGAGGAGTGCGCCTTGTTGAACGCGTATCCGGCGAAGGGCACCAGGACGTCCCACAGGGCCTGGATCGCGGCGTCCGAGTAGCCGTTCTTCTTCGCGCCCTCCTGGAAGAGGACGAAGTTCTTCGCCAGCTCCTCGGGCTTCTTCTTGCCCATGACGCGGCGCAGGATGTCGGCCTCGCCGAGCGAGTACCCGGCGATGATCTGGGCGGCCTTCTGCACCTGCTCCTGGTAGACGATGAGGCCGTAGGTCAGGCCGAGCGTCTCCTTCAGGGGAGCCTCGAGCTCCGGGTGGATCGGCGTGATCTCCTGCCGGCCGTTCTTGCGCTCCGCGTAGTTCGTGTGCGAGTTCATGCCCATCGGGCCCGGCCGGTAGAGGGCCGAGACGGCGGAAATGTCCTCGAAGTTGTCGGGCTGCATCTGGCGCAGCAGGGAGCGCATCGGACCGCCGTCGAACTGGAAGACGCCGAGCGTGTCGCCGCGGCAGAGCAGTTCGAAGGTCTTCGGGTCGTCCAGGGGCAGGGAGAGCATCTCCAGGTCGATGCCCTTGTTGGACTTCACCATCTTGACGGCGTCGTCCATGATCGTCAGGTTGCGCAGGCCCAGGAAGTCCATCTTGAGCAGGCCCAGCGACTCGCACTGCGGGTAGTCCCACTGGGTGATGGTCACGCCGTCGGTGTGCCGGGTCCACAGCGGGGCGTGGTCGACGATCGGCTCGCTGGACATGATGACGCCGGCCGCGTGCACGCCCATCTGCCGGACCAGGCCCTCGACGCCCTTGGCGGTGTCGATGACCTTCTGGACGTCCGGCTCGTTCTCGTACATCCCGCGGATCTCGCCGGCCTCGCTGTAGCGCGGGTGCTGCGGGTCGGTGATGCCGGACAGGTCGATGCCCTTGCCGAGCACGTCGGCGGGCATGGCCTTGGTGAGGCGGTCACCCATCGCGTACGGGTAGCCGAGCACGCGCGCGGAGTCCTTGATCGCGTTCTTGGCCTTGATCTTGCCGTAGGTGCCGATCATGGCGACCTTGTCGGCGCCGTACTTCTCGGTCACGTACCGGATCACCTCGACGCGCCTGCGCTCGTCGAAGTCGATGTCGACGTCGGGCATGGAGACGCGCTCGGGGTTGAGGAACCGCTCGAAGATCAGTCCGTGCGTGATCGGGTCGAGGTCGGTGATGCCCATCGCGTACGCGACGATCGAGCCGGCCGCGGAGCCTCGGCCGGGGCCCACCGCGATGCCGTTGTTCTTCGCCCACATGATGAAGTCGGCGACGACGAGGAAGTACCCCGGGAACCCCATCTGGATGATGATGTCCATCTCGTACTCGGCCTGCTTCTGCCGGTCCTCGGGGACACCGCCCGGGTAGCGGCGGTCCATGCCGACCCGGACCTCCTCCTGGAACCAGGTGACCTCGGTGAAGCCGTCCGGGATCTCGAACTTCGGCATGAGGTCGCGCTTCTCGAACATGCCGGTGGTGTCGATCTGCTCGGCCACCAGGAGCGTGTTGCGGCAGCCCTCCTGCCAGGCGTCCGAGGAGTCGACGGCGTACATCTCGTCGGTCGTCTTCAGGTAGTAGCCCGTGCCGTCGAAGCGGAAGCGGTCGGGGTCCGAGAGGTTCTTGCCGGTCTGGATGCACAGCAGGGCGTCGTGCGCGGTCGCCTCGTGCGCGTACGTGTAGTGCGAGTCGTTGGTCACCAGCGGCGGGATGCCGAGCTTCTTGCCGACGCGCAGCAGGTCGTCGCGGACCCGGCGCTCGATGTCGATGCCGTGGTCCATCAGCTCCAGGAAGTACCGGTCCTTGCCGAAGATGTCCTGGTACTCGGACGCGGCCTTGACCGCCTCGTCGAACTGGCCGAGCCGCAGCCGGGTCTGCAGCTCACCGGACGGGCAGCCGGTGGAGGCGATCAGGCCCTCGCTCCACTGGGAGATCGTCTCCTTGTCCATGCGCGGCCACTTCTGCAGCCAGCCCTCCGCGTACGCGTCCGAGGAGAGCTTGAAGAGGTTGTGCAGCCCCGTGCTGTTCGCCGCCCAGATCGTCTTGTGCGTGTAACCACCCGAACCGGACACGTCGTCGCGCTTCTGGTGCGGCTGGCCCCACTGGATCTTGCGCTTGTTGCGCCGGGACTCGGGGGCCACGTAGGCCTCGATGCCGATGATCGGCGTGACGCCCGCCTTCTGCGCCGAGTGGAAGAAGTCGTACGCCCCGTGGAGATTGCCGTGGTCGGACATGGCGATGTGCGTCATGCCCATCTCGTTGCACGCGTTGAACATGTCCTTCAGCCGCGCGGCACCGTCCAGCAGCGAGTACTGGGTGTGGACGTGCAGGTGCGTGAAGGGCGGCTTGGACACGGTGAGGGCCTCCATTGGCGAACACGGGGCGACAGGCTGGCGACGGGCTGTGGGCAGCTCGGGGATGCCTCGGGGGACAGCTGGGAAGTCTACGACCGGCGACTGACAACCGGCGGGCACTCCGGAGTACGGTCGGGCGTTGGACGAGGCAGAGCACCTTGTCCTGCGTGTCGCACGAGCCCACGCACCACCCGTACCAGGAGGCACCCAGCGATGCCGGACCCGCAGCCCACCGCTGAGCAGCGCGGCGAGCAGATCCTCTCCGTCTTCGACACCGCGTTCGGCGAGCTGCTCGCCGCCGACCCCGCCGCGTTCCGGGTGAAGTTCCGCAAGATGGCGGCCTCCGCCTTCGCCTTCTACCGCGGCACGGCGTGCCTCTTCTACCACGACGTGGAGCGCGAGCAGCACGGCGGTCCGTACCTGGACGACCGCACCAGCCGGGTCTGGATCCACGGCGACCTGCACGCGGAGAACTTCGGCACGTACATGGACTCCACGGGCCGCCTGATCTTCAATGTGAACGACTTCGACGAGGCCTATGTCGGCCCGTTCACGTGGGACCTCAAGCGGTTCGCGGCCTCGGTGGCGCTGGTCGGGTACGCGAAGGCGCTCTCCGACGAGCAGATCACCGACCTGGTGCGCACGTACGCGGCGGCCTACCGCGAGCGCATCCACGCGCTGGCGACGGGCGCGAAGAGCGACGAGGTGCCGCCGTTCACGCTGGACACGGCGGAGGGCCCGCTCCTGGACGCGCTGCGGGACGCGCGCTCGCTGACCCGCTTCGGACTGCTGGACTCGATGACCGAGATCCGTGACTTCGAGCGGCGCTTCGCGGAGGGCGGCGGCTCCGTCGAGCTGGACGCGGCGACGCGGTACAAGGTCCTCGCGGCGTTCGACGGCTACCTGGAGACGCTGCCGGAGTCGTCCCTGTCCCGCCCGGACTCGTACCGGGTGAAGGACGTGGTCGGCCGCCGCGGGATCGGCATCGGTTCGGCCGGGCTGCCGTCGTACAACATCCTTCTGGAGGGCAACAGCGACGCCCTGGAGAACGATGTCGTGATCTACATGAAGCAGGCCCAGACCCCGGCCGTCTCGCGGCACATCACGGACCCGGCGATCCGTGAGTACTTCCAGCACGAGGGTCACCGCACGGTGATCTCGCAGCGTGCGCTCCAGGCGCACGCCGACCCGTGGCTGGGCTGGACGGAGCTGGACGGCTCGGGTCAGCTGGTCGCCGAGGTCTCGCCGTACGCGGTCGACCTGGACTGGGGCGACATCGACGACCTGGAGGAGATCACGGCGGTCGTCGCCGACCTCGGCCGGGCGACGGCGACGATGCACGCGGCGGCGGACGACCTGTCCGGCCAGTCGCTGGTGCCGTTCTCCACGGAGCGGGCGATCGACGCGGCGATCGCGGCGGACGAGGACGGCTTCGCGGGCCTCCTGGTGGAGTTCGCACACTCCTACGGTGCCCGCGCGCGGGCCGACCACCAGATCTTCGTGGACCTGTTCCGCAACGGCCGGATCCCGGGTCTGGCCTCGTGACGGCGGCCCGCGCGACGGCACCCGCGTCACCCACAGGAACCCTTTAGGCATCGCTTACCGCGGGCCATGGCACACTCCTCGGCGATGGACGACATATCCCGGACTCACCTCAGAGCCGTGCGCGCGGCCCTGTTCACGGCGCTCGTCGTGACGCTCTCCGCCGCGTCGCACGTCCTGCTGTCCCGGGCTCCTCTGCCGCTCACCACGGTCGCGGTCATCGCCGGCGCGGTGTTCGTCCTCGCGTACGCGCTCGCCGGGCGTGAGCGCGGCTTCGGCCGGATCGCCGCGCTGCTGGTCCCGCTGGAGCTGGCCGCGGACACGGTCTTCACCACGGGCCAGCACATCTGTTACGGCGACGCGGCGGGCCCGGTCGCGGGCCCCCTGCGTTCCTTCGGTCTCGACGTGCTGTGCGCCGGGGGCGTCGGCACCCCGTTCGCGCGGATGACGGGCGGGGCCGGCGACAAGGCCGCCGTGGCCCTCGCGCACACCGATCCGGCGGCCTCCTGGCTGCTGCTCGGCGCGCATGTCGCGGTGGGTCTCCTCGCGGCCGCCTGGCTGCGCCGCGGCGAGCACGCCCTGACCCAGCTGCTGCGCGCGGTGGCGGTCGGCACGTTCCGGCCGCTGCTGCTCGCCTGCGCCGCGGTGACCGTCCGCCCGGAGCGGGCGCCGCTGCGGCAGCGGCCCACGCGGCGGGTGCGGGCCGCCCGCACCCGGCTCTGGGCGCACTCCGTGGGACGGCGCGGACCTCCGTGCCCGGTTCTCTGACCGGCACACGACAGTCCCCCGTCTCTCTTTTTCACACCTCCACGGAGTTTTCTCATGAGCAAGCGCAACAGCCAGCAGGCGAAGACCGCGGCCCGCGAGCGGCTGCGCGTCGAGCGCGAGCGCCAGGCCAAGAAGGACAAGGCGAAGCGCCAGGCGATCGTCGCCACGTCGATCGTCGCGGTCCTGGCCGTCGCGGGCGGCGTCGGCTACCTGGTGATGCAGAACAACAAGCCCGGCCAGTGGGAGGCCGCCAAGGACAAGTCCCTGGTGGCGCCCAAGAACACGTCCGGCAAGAACAACACGACGGTGACCCTCGGCAAGGACTCGGCGAAGAAGACGCTGAAGGTCTACGAGGACGCGCGCTGCCCGGTGTGCGCCTCCTTCGAGCAGACGGTCGGCCCGACCGTGAAGAAGGACCTGGACGCCGGCAAGTACAAGATCCAGTTCATCGGTGCGACGTTCCTCGACAACAATCTCCAGGGCGAGGGCTCGAAGAACGCGCTGAGCGCGCTCGGTGCCGCCCTCAACGTGAGCAAGGACGCCTTCCTCGAGTACAAGGAGGCGCTCTACTCCACGAAGTTCCACCCCGAGGAGACCGACGACAAGTTCAAGGACGACGCGTACCTGCTCAAGGTCGCGGACACCGTCCCCGAGCTGAAGAACGACAAGACCTTCGAGAAGGACGTCAAGAGCGGCACCTTCGACAAGTGGGCGCTGGAGATGTCCGACCTGTTCGACAAGAACAAGGACGGCGTCCAGGGCACCCCGTCGTTCGTGATGAACGGCAAGAAGCTCACCGGTTCCGACGGGGAGAACGCCCCGATGACGGTGGCGGACTACAACACCGCGATCGACAAGGCCCTCAAGGGCTGACACCGCACCACCTCCACGCGACGAGCGGGCGAACTCTTCGGGTTCGCCCGCTCGTTGTGCATACCGGCCAGTAATGTGATCGCCCGTGACCAGTCGCATATCTGAAGCCACCACGCCGGACCGCTCCTTTGGCCCCCGCACCCCGCGCCGCCGCACCGTCGTCAAGGCGGCGGCCGCCGGTGCCGTGCTCGCCGCGCCGCTCGCCGCCGCGGCCACCGCCCACGCCGCCGACACGCCCGCCTTCCAGCACGGCGTCGCGTCCGGGGACCCGCTGCCCGACGGCGTCCTGCTGTGGACCCGGGTGACGCCGAGCGCCGAGGCGACTCCCGGCTCCGGCCGGGGCCCCGACGTCCCGGTGCACTGGGAGATCGCCCGGGACAAGGCGTTCGGCAGCGTCGTCGGGAGCGGGACCGCCACCGCGAGCGCGGCGACCGACCACACGGTGAAGGCGGACGTGCGCGGGCTGAGCCCCGCGAGCACGTACTACTACCGCTTCGCGGTGGGCGAGGAGCTCTCCCCCGTCGGCCGCACCCGCACCGCCCCGGCCGCCGACTCCACCGCCCCCGGCCTGCGCTTCGGCGTCGTCTCCTGCGCCAACTGGGAGGCCGGCTACTACTCGCCCTACCGTCACCTGGCCGCGCGCACCGACCTGGACGCCGTCCTCCACCTCGGCGACTACCTCTACGAGTACCGGACCGGCGAGTACCCGGCGGCCGCGTACACGGTCCGTCAGCACCGTCCGACGCACGAGATCGTGTCCCTGGCCGACTACCGGATCCGGCACGCCGTGACCAAGACCGACGAGGACGTGCGGGCGATGCACGCCGCGCACCCCATGATCGCGATCTGGGACGACCACGAGTTCGCGAACGACGCCTGGTCGGGCGGCGCCGAGAACCACACGCCGGGCGCCGAGGGCGACTGGGCGGCCCGTCAGCAGGCTGCCAAGCAGGCCTATTTCGAGTGGATGCCGGTCCGCGCCTCGACGGCGGGCACCGTCTACCGCAGGCTGCGCTTCGGCACGCTCGCCGACCTGCACCTGCTCGACCTGCGCTCGTTCCGCTCCGAGCAGTCGAGCGTCGGCAGCGGCGACGTGGACGCGGCGGACCGGACGATCACCGGGCGGGCCCAGCTGGACTGGCTCAAGGCGGGGCTCGCCGCGTCCGACGCCCGCTGGAAGCTGGTCGGCACCTCGGTGATGATCTCGCCGGTCGCGTTCGGCTCGCTCCCCGCCCATCTGCTCGAGCCGCTGGCGAAGCTGCTCGGGCTGCCCACCGGAGGCCTCGCGGTCAATGTCGACCAGTGGGACGGCTACACGCACGACCGCAAGGAGCTCATCTCCCACCTGCGCGACCGCGGCATCCGCGACACCGTCTTCCTGACCGGCGACATCCACATGGCCTGGGCCAACGACGTCCCGGTGACGGCCGGCACGTACCCGCTGTCGCCGTCCGCGGCCACGGAGTTCGTCGTCACGTCGGTGACCTCCGACAACCTGGACGACATCCTGCACGTCGCACCGAACACCCTGTCCACGGTCGCCGAGACCGCCGTGAAGGCCGCCAACCGCCACGTGAAGTGGCTCGACATGGACTCCCACGGCTACGGCGTCCTGGACGTGACGGCCGAGCGGACCCAGATGGACTACTACGTGATCTCGGACCGGGCGGACCGGAACGCCACGACGTCCTGGGCCCGCTCCTACCGCACGCTCAGCGGCACGCAGAAGGTGGAGCGGGCCGACGCCCCGGTGCGCTGACCGGGACGGCCCGCACCGGCGGACCTACAGGGAGTCGAGGAAGCCGAGCGCCACCCGCCAGGTGGCCTCGGCGGCCTCCCCGTCGTGGTCCGGCAGCTCGGGATCGGTGTAGAGGTGGCCCGCGCCCGGGTAGCGGTAGATCTCGACGTCGGCGCCCGCCCGGCCCATCTGCAGGTACCAGGTGTTCAGCCAGTCGTCGGTCTCGAAGGCGTCGGGCGAGGCGACGTGCAGCTGGACCGGGAGCTCGTCCACGGAGGCGCTCTCGGCGAGGTCCGAGGTGCCGTGCAGCAGGAGCAGCCCCTTGGCCTTCTCGTCGCCCAGGGCCAGCGTCTGGGCGGTGGCGGCGCCGAGCGAGAAGCCCGCGTACACGAGGCCCCGCTCCGAGTACGGCGCGGCGGCCAGGACCGCCCGCCTGAGCAGCTCGTCCTTGCCGACCTCCTCCCGGTACTCCCTGGCCTTCTCCAGGTCGTCGAAGGTACGGCCCTCGAAGAGGTCGGGCGTCCACACCTCGTGCCCGGCGGCCCGCAGCCGCTCGGCCGCGGCCGAGACGGCGGGCCGCGGGCCGTAGATCGAGTGGAAAAGCATGATGTTCATGCGCCTATGGTGCCAGGCCACGGCCAGGACCCGACCGGACCGGACCGGGCGCGAAGCCGGCCGCCGCCAGGCCCGAGTCGTGTCCTAGCGCATGCTGCGCACGTCGAGCTGGCGCAGGATGCGGTCGACGATCTCCGGGTCGGCGCCCGGCTCGCTGCGGGCGGCGAGCACCTCGTGGCGGGCGGCCGACATCATCTCGTTCTGGATGTGGCGGATCCGCTTCACCCGGGCGAGACGCTTCGTCTGGGCCTCGCGGCGCTCCTCGGCGCCCAGCTCGGGGTTGATGCGCAGCCCGATGTCGTAGGCGCGGCGCAGCAGCTGCTCCTGCACCTCCTCGGGCAGCTCCTCGACCTCCTCGATCTCCTTCAGGCGCCGCTTGGCGGCCTTCGCGGCACGCAGCGCGATGTCCCGCTCGTAGGACTGCTCGGCCTCCGTGTCGGCCTTCACCTTCAGCTTGCGCACCAGCCAGGGCAGGCTGAGGCCCTGGAGCACGAGCGTCGCCATGATGACCCCGAAGGCGATGAAGACGATCTCGTCGCGGCCGGTGAGGACATGGGTGACCGTCAGCCGGTCCGGATGGTCCTTCTCCATGCGGGTCAACTCGTCGCCGAAGATGACCTCTTCGGGGCTTCGGCTGCTGTAGAGAAGACTGATCCTGCCGGCCGGTGCGGGGTCGGACAGGCGGGCGCGGATCATGCTCATCATGGGTGTGATGCCACTGCCGGCCGCGATGAGCACCAGCTGTTCAGTGCTCTGCGGCGGTGCGTGGAAGGTCCCGGAGGGGCCGCGTACCGCGAGTCGGTCCCCGACCCGCAGGTCACTGTGGGCGTGCGTGGAGAACTTCCCGCCCTTCACCTGCTTGACGGTGACCTCCAGCCGGTGGGCGCCCGGCGCCGAGGAGGCCGAATAGGCGCGTCGTACGGGGTGGCCCGCGAGGTCAGTGACCAGGGTGAAGAACTGCCCGGGACGGAAATGGAACGGCTCGGCCTCGGCGGCTGAGTCCTCGAGCACCAGGGTGCGGGCGGAGGGTGTCTCCTGCCGTATCCCGCAGACGCGCACGGCTCGCAGCGGGCTCTCCGCCACCTGATCGTGTTGCGTTGCACCGTGGTGCGCAGCAGCGGGGGCGCGGACGTCGTCGTAGCCCTCTTTGCGCAGCCCGGACACGTAGGCACGGTCCGCCACCTTCCGCAGCAACCGGCTCATGCCCGGTGTGGCGGTGATGAGTTTGATCAGCCACGCGGACGCGCGCCCGGACTGGGCTGCGCCTGCGGCCAGATGGGCGCTGCCCACGGCCATCATGTCGGGTGCCTTGTCCCGGCCGGGTCGTGTGTCGGGGTTCCACAGGCGGGCGCGGGCAACAGCGTCGTTGCTGCGGATCTCCGCGTCCTCCACGTCGATGAGGAGGGCGAGATGCGGCGGTTCGCCGCGCAAGGCCAAGGTCTTCAGCAGCGCCTTGTCATCGGTGATCGCGGCGCGCCCGTGGATGTGAAGGACACCGCTGCGGCCGGGAACGAGGGCGGCGAGGGCGATCCGGTCGTCGTGGAGCAGGTTGTGCAGGGTGTCCGCGCGTCTGTTGCCCTTGCGGTCGGCCAGCACCAGAGTGCGGCCGTTCAGGATGCGGGCCACCGTCTGCCGGTCTCCGCGGGGGCTGGTGTCGCTGCCGCCTTCCGTGTCCCAGGTGGACAGGGCCAGGAACGGTGAGGCGGCGAG
>NZ_WWIA01000604.1 GCF_009870065.1 Streptomyces sp. SID5785
CGACGCCCGCGGCGATGACGGCCATGACGACGCCGAGGCACAGGAGGTTGGCGTAGAGGACCGGTGCGGTGCCGTGGCGGGCCTGGAGCCGGGGCGCGAACCAGACGCTGAACGCGGCGACGAGCAGGCCCCAGCCGGTGAAGACGAGGCCGAGTTCGTGGGCGTCGAGCTCCATCGGGTAGGGGGCGTAGCCCAGCATCGTGAAGAAGCCCCAGTTGTAGAGCAGCGCCATGATGCCCATGGTCAGCAGGCCGCGGTGGCGAAGCGCCTTCAACGGGGCGAGCGCGGAGGTCCGCCTCTTCGGCCGGGGCAGATCCGGCACGAAGGCGATCGTGGCGACGAGGGCGACGGCCATGAGGGCGGCGACGCCGAAGAACGGGCCGCGCCAGCTGATCCCGCCGAGTTCGCCGCCGAGCAGCGGGCCCACCGCGATGCCGAGGCCGAGCGCGGTCTCGTAGAGGATGATCGCGCCGCCGAAGCCGCCGCTGGCGGAGGCCACGATGACGGCGAGGGACGTCGCGATGAACAGGGCGTTGCCGAGGCCCCAGCCCGCGCGGAAGCCGACGATGCCGTCGATGGAGTCGGTCGTGCCGGCCAGGGCGGCGAACACGACGATGACGGCGAGCCCGATGACGAGGGTGCGCTTGGCGCCGAAGCGGCTGGAGAACCAGCCGACGAAGAGCATGCCGACCGCGGTCACGATCAGATAGCTGCTGAACAGCAGGGACACCTGGCTGGGCGAGGCGTGCAGACTGTCCGCGAGCGCGGGCAGGATCGGGTCCACCAGTCCGATGCCCATGAACGAGATGACACAGGCGAAGGCCACCGCCCACACGGCCTTCGGCTGCTTGAACGGGCTCGCGGTCTGTGCGTCGGGTGCACTCATGTGTGCTTCTCTCTCGCGTTGTCGACGGGGGGCCTTGTCCGCGGTTCCTGGATGACGCGGGCCAGCGCGGGCAGCGCGACCCGCACGGCGTCCTGTTCGGGTCCGGTCAGCTCCGCGACGAGGCCTTCGAGGGCCGCCGCCCGCTCGGCGCGCCGGGTCCGGTAGAGGTCCATGCCGGCCGCGGTGACCTCGACGAGGACGCCGCGGCCGTCGCTGCGGTCGGCGGCCCTGCGGACGAGGCCGTCCCGCTCCAGACGGGTGACCAGCTGGGTCATGCTCGGCTGCGAGACACCTTCGGACCGGGCCAGGTCGGTCAGGCGTACCGGGCCCTCGCGGCCGAGCCGGGCCAGCGCCGAGGAGGCGGCCGTGCTCAGGCCGCCGGTGACGGCGCTGCGCCGTACGTAGCGGACCATCTGCTCGACGGCGCCCATGAGTTCGTCGCGCGCCGCGGGGGGCGAGGGAGCACCGGAAGAGTCCATAACCCGCTTATACATGTACCCATCATGCACTTACGTGTACGTTGAAACAAGATGCCGGACGGACGTGATCCACGGCCGGTTCCGACGCTGTCGGTGGCATCTCATAGGCTCGCCCCCATGAACGAGGGGGGTCCCGCGCGGCGGGTCGTCGACGGCCGGTTCGAGCTGGAGGACCGGCTCGGCGGAGGAGGCATGGGCACGGTGTGGCGCGCCCGGGACCTCATGCTCGGCCGCGCCGTCGCGCTCAAGGAGGTGCGGCCGCCCGACCCCGCCCTGGCGGAGCACGACCCGTCGGGCGCGGCGCAGTTGCGCGCCCGCGTCCTGCGCGAGGCCCGGGCGCTCGCCCGCGTCGACCATCCGAACGTCGTGACGATCCATCACGTCGTGGACAGCGGCGAGGACGCCTACCCGTGGCTCGTGATGGAGCTGGTCACCGGCGGTTCGCTCGCCGACCGGCTCGCGCGCGGCCCGATGGAGCCGCGCGAGGCCGCCGTTCTCGGCCGGGAGGTGCTCGCCGCGTTGCGGGCCGCGCACGACGCGGGTATCCAGCACCGCGACGTCAAGCCCGCCAATGTCCTGCTGCGCCCCGACGGCCGCCCGGTGCTCACCGACTTCGGCATCGCGGCGATCCGGGAGGCGACGGCGCTGACGGCCACCGGCTCGGTCATCGGCACTCCGGACTACATGCCGCCCGAGCGGGCGTCCGGGGACGCGGGCGGCCCGGAGTCCGACCTGTGGTCGCTCGCGATGATGCTGTACGTCGCGGTCGAGGGGTACCACCCGCTGCGCCGGGCCACGACCCTGGCGACGCTCGCCGCCGTGCTGAGCGAGCCCGTGCCGGCGCCGCTGCGGGCGGGGCCGCTGGCACCGGTCCTGACGGGGATCCTCGTGCGCGACCCGGCGGCCCGCCCGGGCCCCGACCGGGTCGACGCGATGCTGGCGCGGGCGGCGGCCCGTCGCCCGCAGGCCACGGACCGGACCGGCACACCGACCTCGTACCCGCTGGAGCCCCCGGCGCGACGCTCCGCCACACCCGCCGCCCCGTCACCGCGGGACGCG
>NZ_WWIA01000605.1 GCF_009870065.1 Streptomyces sp. SID5785
ATCCTCGACGAGCTCACGGAGAGGTCCGGGCAGACCCTCTTCGAGATATGCGGGCGGCTGAGCATGAAGCACGGGCTCGGCCTGTCCCGTCAGGCGGTCTCCCAGCACCTCGCCGTGCTCGAGTCCGCGGGGCTCGTCGGGACCCGGCGGGAGGGCCGCTACAAGTACCACGACCTCGACACGGCGCCGCTGCGGCAGATCACCGAGCGGTGGCCCGTGCCCGGCACGACCACGGAGGAGCACACCTCATGAAGATCCACCTGACCAGCATCTTCGTCGACGACCAGGCCAAGGCCGAGCACTTCTACACCGAGGTGCTCGGCTTCGTGAAGAAGCACGACGTGCCGATCGGCGGGCAGGACCGCTGGCTGACCGTCGTGTCCGCGCAGGAACCGGGCGGCACCGAGCTGCTCCTCGAGCCCGCCGGGCACCCGGCCGTCAAGCCGTACCGCGACGCGCTCGTGCAGGACGGCATCCCGCTCGCCCAGTTCGCCGTCGACGACGTGCACGCCGAGTACGAGCGGCTGCGCGGGCTCGGCGTCCACTTCACCCAGGAGCCCCTGGAGATGGGCCCGGTGACCACGGCCGTGCTCGACGACACCTGCGGCAACCTCGTCCAGCTGTCCACGGAGCCGAAGCCGTAGCACGACGGCCCTCGGCCTTCAGCCCTCAGCCCCCTCCCCCGAGGAGCACATCGTGAGGTATCTGCTGCTGGTCCACACCCGGCCGCCCGGCTCCGCCGCGGAGCAGCCGGCCGGCCCGCCCACCGTCGAGGAGGTCACCGCCTTCGAGAAGGCCCTCACCGACGCGGGCGTGAAGGTCGACGGGAGCGCACTGGAGCTGGAGAACGCGGCGGTCGTGCACGTGCGGGCGGACGGTGAGCGCGTCGTCACGGACGGACCGTCCGCCGCGGTCCGGGCGATCGTCGGGGGCTACTACCTGATCGACGTGCCGGACCTCGACGCGGCGCTCGACTGGGCGGCCCGCTGCCCGGGCGCCCGGCACGGCAGTGTCGAGGTCCGCACGGTGTGGGAGCCCGACTTCTCCTGACGCCGCGGTGCGCACCCGGGGAAGATTCCCCGAAAAGAATTCCCCCGGAGATGTCGAGACGTCGCGGCCCGCTCCGTCCCCGGGGTGGAAGCGGCCACCACGGCCGCACCGGAACCGAGGAGAACGTCATGGCGAAGTACCTGCTCCTGAAGCACTACCGCGGCGCCCCTGCCCCGCTCAACGACGTCAGCATGGACCGGTGGACGCCGGAGGAGGTCGCGGCCCACATCCAGTACATGCGTGACTTCGCCGACCGGCTGGAGAAGACCGGCGAGTTCGTCGACGGACAGGCGCTCGCCCCGGAGGGCGCCTGGGTCCGGTACGACGGCGAGGGCCGGCCGCCGGTCACCGACGGGCCGTTCGCCGAGACGAAGGACCTCATCGCCGGCTGGATGATCATCGACGTGGACACCTACGAGCGGGCCGTCGAGCTGGCCGGGGAGCTGTCCGCCGCCCCGGGCGCGGGCGGCAAGCCGATCCACGAGTGGCTGGAGGTGCGCCCGTTCCTCGCGGCCACGCCCGACGTGGACGCGTGCCACGGGTGACGCATCCGATGGACGAGCGCCTGCTGCGCAGCCTCACCCCCGAGGTCCTCGGGGTCCTCGTCCGCCGCGGCGCCGACTTCGCGGCGGCCGAGGACGCCGTGCAGGACGCGCTGATCGAGGCGCTGCGCGTGTGGCCCGCCGATCCGCCGCGCGACGCGAAGGGCTGGCTGGTGACGGCGGCCTGGCGGAAGTTCCTGGACGCCACCCGGTCCGAGGCGGCGCGCCGCAGGCGCGAGGACCGGGTGGACGACGAGCCTCCGCCCGGTCCGGCCACGGGCACGGACGACACCCTGCAGCTCTACTTCCTGTGTGCCCATCCGTCGCTGACGCCGTCGTCGGCGGTCGCGCTCACGCTGCGGGCCGTCGGCGGGCTCACCACCCGGCAGATCGCGCGGGCCTGTCTGGTCCCCGAGGCGACGATGGCGCAGCGCATCAGCCGCGCCAAGCGGACGGTGTCGGGGGTGCGGTTCGACCGGCCCGGCGACGTCGCGACCGTGCTGCGCGTCCTCTACCTCGTCTTCAACGAGGGGTACTCGGGGGACGTCGACCTGTCGGCCGAGGCGATCCGGCTGACCCGGCAGCTCGCGGCGGTGATCGACCACCCGGAGGTGTCGGGCCTGCTGGCGCTGATGCTGCTGCACCACGCGCGGCGCGCCGCGCGCACCACACCGGACGGCGGCCTGGTGCCGCTGGCGGAGCAGGACCGCGCCCGCTGGGACACGGCGGCGATCGCGGAGGGCATCGGCATCCTGCAGACGGCGCTGTCCCGGGACCGGCTCGGGGAGTTCCAGGCGCAGGCCGCGGTGGCGGCGCTGCACGCGGACGCCCGGACGGCGTGCGAGACGGACTGGGTGCAGATCGTCGAGTGGTACGACGAACTGGTCCGGCTGACCGGCAGTCCGGTCGTGCGGCTCAACCGGGCGGTGGCGGTCGGTGAGGCGGACGGTCCGCGCGCGGGCCTGGCCGCGCTCGCCGCCCTGGACCCGTCGCTGCCCCGCTACAGCGCGGTCGCCGCGTACCTTCACGAACGCGATGGCGACCCGCGGACCGCGGCCCGGCTGTACGCGGAGGCGGCCCGGGCGGCGCCGAACCTCCCGGAGCGCGACTACCTGACCCGCCAGGCAGCCCGGCTCAACACGGACAACGACCGCGGCACACCGGCGTCCTGACGCGGGCTCGGGCCGGTGTGGCGGCCGCCCGACGCCGTCGGCCGCCCGCCACGACGACCGCGTCGCGACCCCGCCGGTGAGCCCGACAGACCGGTCAGGGCCCGGCGACGGCCGCGTCGACCGGCGCCGGTTCGGGCCGCTTGGCGTACCGGCCGTCGCCGGAGGACCGCCCCCGGACGCGGCGCCAGGCCCACGGGCCGAGGAACGAGCCGGC
>NZ_WWIA01000606.1 GCF_009870065.1 Streptomyces sp. SID5785
CGCACACGGCACGGAGCCCGACGCGGGCGACGAGCGTGACCGCCCCGCCCACCGCCGCATCGAGTACGTGGCGGAACTCCTGGCCGACCGCACGCCCCGCACCACGGCCCTGCGCCCGGCCGCCCGGTCCGTCGCGCGGCTCCTCGCCGGACACGACACCTGCGTCGAACCGGCGACGCGGGTCCTTCTGGCGAGCGTGGACCTCGGCGCACCCGGGCCGGCCCTGCACGAACTGGCGCGGCTGCACACCGGCCGTCCCGCGCTCGCCGCCCGCACGGCCGACGCCCTGCGCTCCCGCGTCCGTCGGCAGGAGATCGTCGACGAGCCCGAACTCGACCGGACAGCACAGACGTTGGCCGAGTCCGGCGACCTCGCGGAGGGCCTGTTCGCCTGGGCCGTGACCGTGGCGTGCGGCGACCGCACGGCCTGGCCCGTCCGCTGGCGGGCCCGTCTGTCGGCTCTGCGGCGGCACGCGTCGCCGGACGTGCGCGACGCGGCGATCCGGGTCGGTACGGCGACCGACAGCTGACCACTCGCCGGGAGCGGCCGGGCCCGATCGGCGCAGGGGAGGCCGGGCCGCTCCGCCGCTGGTCCACGGGCACCCGGCACCTCAAACCCCCGCCTACCCACATTCACCCGAACGGCCCAACGGGTCAAGAAGTCCGCACTGGCCTCTCACCCCGTCCGCGCACCGCTCGGGGACGTTCCCGCAGTAGGCGTCGCTACGGTCGGTGATCCTTTGGTTTGCGGACTCGTCGGGGGCAGCGCCCGATGGAGGTGAGGCACACGGCACCTCCGGCGACCTCTGATCGCCTCCTGTGCCTGAGGGAGTGAGCACGCATGACAGAGGGCGAGACCTTCAGCGACCCGGACGCTCTGGCAGGGCTCACCGCCTACGACCGGGCGGGCGACAAGATCGGCAGTGTCGAACGGGTCTTCCTGGACGACGACACGGGTCGGCCGGAATGGGCCACGGTGAAGACGGGACTCTTCGGCTTGAAGGAGACGTTCGTCCCCCTCGCCGGTGCGGACCGCAAGGGGGACGCCCTGAACGTCCCCCACACCAAGGACACCGTCAAGGACGCTCCCCGGGTCGACGCGGATCAGCACCTGGATCCGGCGCAGGAGCGCGATCTCTACCGGCACTACGGCGTGACGCCCCCGACCGGCTCCCGACAGGGCACCGGTGACGGCGCGGGCCGCGCCGGTCACGGCACGGACCGTACGGCTCAGGGCATGAGCCGGACAGGCCAGGGCACGGGCCAGGCGGCGCAGGGCATGGGCGGCGCCGGCCGCACCGCACCGCAGGCCGCCCCCGGCGCGGCGCTGAGCGGCGGCATGGCGGGAGCCGCGGCCGGCTCCGGCGGGATCGGCGAGAGCTCCGGCCGCCATGCGGGCGCCCGCGAACCGGCGATGCGTTCCGGCATGGACGCGGACAGCAGCAAGAAGAACGAGATGATCCGCTCCGAGGAGCGGCTCCACGTCGGCACCCGCGAGGAAGAGGTCGGCCAGGCCCACCTGCGCAAGGTGGTCGTCACCGAGGACGTCACGACGTCCGTGCCGGTCTCGCACGAAGAGGTGCGCGTGGTGCGGGAGCCGATCAGGGAAGGCGACGTCAAGGGTGCGACCATCAGCGAGGCGCAGACCGAGGTGACGCTGCACGCCGAGCGTCCGGTGATCCGCAAGGACACCGTGGCGGTCGAGCGGGTCCGCCTGGAGACCGAGAAGGTCTCGGAGACCCAGGAGATCTCCGAGAAGGTCCGCAAGGAGGAGATCCGCTTCGACACCCCGCACGACGGCCAGAAGGGCCAGAAGGGGATGCCCGGCGAGGACCGCGGAAGGCAGGGCCCGCGCCACTGACTGACGGCGCGCAGCCGCTCGTTCCCGGCCAGGCTCCACCCGCACGGGCGGAGCCTGGCCGACTCGTGTGCAAGGGAGCCCGTCGACGGACGGCTCGCTCACCCTCCCCGCGCGTGGATGCTGTCAGGGTTGCGGCGTCCTTGCGCCCGGCGCGCGAGGATGAGCGTATGGACCTGCTGAGGCAGCACTCGCGCCGCGTCCGTCCGCTCACCGCGCTCGCCTTCGCCGGGGTCCTCTCCGGGATGATCGCCGGGTGCGGCGATCGGGCGCTGGGGGAGAGGGAGGGCAGTGACGCGGACGCGGTCGCGGCCCGCGCTCGGCAGGTCGCCGAAGCGTGGGACGGTTCGAGCGCGGCCGAGGCGTGGCGTGCCGGTCTGCACCCCATGAGTGACGTGACGCAGCCCCCGCGCGGAGGATTTCACAGTGCGGCGGACGAACGGGCGTACCGGCACAAGAACTTCGTCCTGCGGACTCAACTGCCGACCAGGTGGCCGAAGACCGGTCAGGTGGTCTGGCCGGACGGAGGGAAACTCTCACGCCCGTTGGTGGACCCCCGGAAGGCCTTCGAGAGCATGTCCTCCGCACCACCGGCGGGCGAGCCCCCGCTGACCGTGACCGGCGTGAAGTTCGCAACCATGACGATCACGACAGGCCGTGGGCCGACGACGGTACCGGCCTGGGCGTTCTCGGTGAAGGGCTACGAGAGTCCGGTCAAGCGGGCAGCCGCCGAACCCTCCGGGCTCCCCGACCGCCCTCCGGTCAGGGGCACTGCGGACGTTCCCGTGGACAAGGTCCATCACCTCGTGCGGATGGATCCACGAGAGCGCACGGTCTCCGTGGTCACCGTCCACGGTGCATGTGAGGAGTCGTCCGCCGTGGACGTCCTCGAGACGAAGGGCAGTGTGGTGCTGTCGGCCACCGCGGTGAACCGCAGGGGCGACGGCCTCTGCACGAAGCAGGCAGAGCTGCGGCAGGTGACGGTGAGGCTCGACCGGCCCCTGGGCGAGCGCCTCCTCCTGGACGCGCACACGGGACTGCCGGTCCCCTACCGGCCGGAGAACGGTCCCTCGCCCAGCTGGAGTTGAGGACCTTCCTGAGCTGAACGGGACTCTGTGCCGCGTCCTCGGACCAGCGGGAGAAACACCTCGTCGACGATCTCGACCAGGACACCGTCAGGGGCCGTCGGGGCGCCACGGACGACGAACTCGTTGCGCAGCAGGGTCATGGCGACGGTGGCGACTCTGGGGTGAAGTGCCTCGGGGGAGGCCTCGCCGCGGGCGATCGCGCGCCCGAGGATGGTCAGCCAGGGGGCGGCCTCCGCCTCGCCGGACTGGTCCTGGAGCTGTTCCAGGAGCTCGGCCGCGCCGCCCGCGGCGGCGAGGAGTTCGCGCAGGACGGCGCCCTGGGGAGAGCTCCAGTACCGGTTCGCCTGGCGCAGCCACTCCAGGGCATCGGTCCGCAGGCTGCCGGTGTCGGCCGGCTGCACGGTCGTGGCGCGTCGCCGGTAGGCCGCGACGGCGAGTGCGAGGCGGTGGGGCCAACGGCGGTAGATGGCGTTCTTGTTGGTGCCGGCCCGCGCCGCGACCTTGTCCATGGTCAGCCCCGAGAAGCCGGACTCGGTGAGGACGTCCGCCGCCGCACTCAGGATCGCGTCCTCCAGGGCCGCGCCGCGGCGGCGTGTGCGCCCGGCGGTGGAGGGAGCGCTCGGCTTCTCCGGCATGAGCGTGTCCTCTCCTCGCATGGGTACCCGGCGTGCCTTGTGATTGGACCACTTGCCCACGCCTGCGGCAATTAAGGTACGGTGAGTACCGTAAGGGTCGTCGATCGAAGCGGGAGTGAACCGTGCGGGCCAAGGGCATCAGCTACGACACCGGATTCGTCCACAACGGCAACCGCGGCCGTGAGCGGTTCGACGCCGAGGTGGTGCGCCGCGAGCTGGAGATCATCCGCGACGATCTGCACTGCACCGCGGTCCGCATCATGGGCGGCGACCCGGAGCGGATCGAGCTCGCCGCCGGGTATGCGGCGGACCTCGGCCTCGAGATCTGGTTCTCGCCCTACCCGCTCGAGCTGTCCCGCGACGAGATGCTGGCGCTGTTCGCCGACTGCGCCGAGCGCGCGGAACGGCTCAGGCGGCGCGGTGCCACCGTCGTGTTCGTCGCGGGCGCTGAACTCAGCCTGATGAACAAGGGGTTCCTGCCCGGCGACAGCACCGACGAGCGTGTCGCGCTGCTGAGCGACCCGGCTCGGGTGCGCGAGCACATCGGCCTCGTGGCCGCCAAGGTCAACGCGTTCCTGTCCGACGCCGTGACCGTGGTCCGCAGGAGCTTCGGCGGCCAGGTCACCTATGCCGCCGTACCGTTGGAGAACGTCGACTGGGCGCCGTTCGACTTCGTGTCCCTGGACCTCTACCGGTCGGCCGAGATCGCCGATCAGTTCGCCGAGGGCGTCAAGCGCATCGTCGCGCAGGGAAAGCCCGTCGCCATCACCGAATTCGGTGCGGCCGCCTACCGGGGAGCCGGCGAACTGGGCGCACGGGGCCTGGAGACCGTGGTCTTCGACCCCGACACACGTGTGCCGCTGCGACTCGTCGGAGACCCGGTCCGTGACGAGGCCGGACAGGCCGCGTATGTGCGCGAACTCCTGGAGGCGTTCGATGCCGGAGGCGTCGACACGGCGTTCGTGTTCACCTTCGCGCTGTACGACTTCCCGCACCGCCCGGAGGCGGAGGCGTGCGACGACCTGGACCTCGCGAGCTACGGCATCGTCAAGGTCCTCGACGGCGGATCAGGCGTCGCTTTCCCCGGGATGCCGTGGGAGCCGAAGGCGGCCTTCGCGGCGGTCTCGGACCATTACCGGGCCTGAACCGGGCCTGAGCGGCGCCGCGCGCCCGAGCGGCCGCGGCGGTGGTCCTCGACCGGTCGTCGACCGGCCGTCGTCCGCGTGATGTCCGCGGTCAGCCCGCGTCCACGGCTGCCAGGGACACGCGGGAGCGTTCCAGGTCGACGGAGACGATGCGCACCGACACGGTCCGCCCCTCGCGGACGGACGCAGCGATGTCCGTGACCGACTCGGTGAGCGGCACGAGCCCTTCGACACAGTCACCGATCCGAACGAAGAAGCCGATCGGCGTGATCTTCGTGACCGGCCCGGTGACCGTCCGTCCGACCTGTTCCGCGAACCGGGGGAGCAGGTCCTCGTGCCGGGCCCACGCGCGGAGCACGACACCTACCTGGTGCTGGCGTTCGGCATGCCACACCACTTCGCCGGTGACGCGCTGCCCCACGGGGGGTAGTTCCATGCACCTGGGCATCCTGTCGACGCGGGCCAGGCCGACGGCGTCGGGCTGAGTGTCCAGCGTCAGGAAGACACCGAAGGGCTGCCGCCCGATGACCTCCCCCGCGATCGAGGCACCGACAGGCAAGGAGCGCACGGTCTCGGTCCAGGCCGCGGCCGCGGAGGCGGCGTTCGGACGGTCCCTGCCGTGGTCGGACGGCCATGAGTACTCGCTCATGCGCAGATGGTGGCACGGTGACGCGGCAAAGGGCAGGTGAGGGGCGGCGAACCGACGTCCGGCCGGACGGTGCTGCACGAGCCGGGGCCGGGGGCGCGCGGTTCCAGGTGGGCGGCGTCGAACACCGCAGTACGTGTCGACCGTCGACCGACCTACCCACCTTCCCCACATCTCCTTCACAGTATTAAGATTCCGGCACTTGCCGTGGGGGCGGGGAACGCCCGGGCCGGTACCGGTCGTTGGTGCCGGGCCGTCTCGATGGGCGACACGGCCCGGCGTCCCCCTGTCGGTGCGGGGTGAGGGCGGGTTCCGGTGACGCACCTCCCGTGCGCCGCCCGTCGATCTCGATCTGTGGCGGCACCCCACGGCAGTCCCCGACAGGGCACACCCGCACGAACGAGAGAAGTCACTCATGTTGTTCGCCATGTCCACGGTCGCCACCCTGGCCGACGCCGACTCGGGCTCTTCGTCCGGCGGTGAGGTCTTCGTCGTGGTGCTGGGGGTCGCGTTCTTCCTCATGGGGGTGCGCTGGGCATTCAACATACGAGGTGCGGCGGACACCCAAGTGGCCAGGCGACAGGCGGGGCTTCGGCGCAGAGACCAGGCCGCAGGAGTCGTCGGGTCGGCCGAGACCGACTTCTTCGGACTGGCCTTCTACCGGTTCGTCGGCGCGTTCATGGCCTTCGCGGGCGTATTCCTTCTCGTCTGTGTTCTCGTTCTGCTCATGCTCTGAGCCGGCCCTGCTGCGTGAGCCCCGCGCCTCGGCCGGACGAGGTGTCAGTACCTCATTGCGACACGACCGTTGCGTAATAGTGCCGCGCTCTCTACTCTCCATAACGAAACGGCCGTATCGAAATAACGGAAGCCGACGGCCGGTGAACGCGGTGCTGTGCCCGGCCCGTCGGCTTCTGGTCACGTGTCGCGCGGAGAGGAACTGATCACGATGTGCCCTGCTGTTGCGCCGTCGGTGTCCGTGGCGTCACCCGAGGTGGCGGCCCCGTGAACCCTCCGCAGGCGCTCGCCGACAACTCCGCCCTGCTGGCCGTCCGCTTCCTGCTCGAAGTGACCTCGCTGGTCTGCGTGGGCGTCTGGGCCTGGCGCAGGACTCCGTCCCCGTGGCGCCTGCTGCTCGTCATCGCGCTGCCCGTCGTCGTGGGCTGGGCGTGGGGCACGTTCACCGTGCCCGACGACCCGTCCCGGGGCGGGGCCGGTGACGTCCGTACCCCGGGACCGCTG
>NZ_WWIA01000607.1 GCF_009870065.1 Streptomyces sp. SID5785
CTGAGCGAGGAGCCGCCGCGCGAGTACGGCGACGACCTCGCGCAGGCGCTGCGGGCGGCGCGGCGCGGGGGTGACGCGTACGCGGGCCGGTGGCACCGGGAGGTGCGGCGGCTGGCGGCACTGGCGGGCGACGGGCCGGCCGCACCGGGCGGGGACGCACCGGGCGGGCCCGCTCGTGACGCACGCGGGGACGAGCACGTCGCCGGGGTGGTGGCCGCGCTGGCGTTTCCCGAGCGGCTCGGGCGGCGTGACAAGGGGTCCTGGCTGATGGTGTCCGGGACGCGGGCCGAGGTGCGGGACGGGAGTCCGCTGCGGGACGCGGAGTGGGTGGCTGTCGCGGTGGCCGACCGGCCGGTCGGCGCCGGGCACGCACGCGTGCGGCTCGGTGCCGTCGTGGACGAGGAGACGGCCCGGTGGGCGGCGGGCCCACTGCACACCGAGGGCGACGAAGTGGCATGGGACGACGGGGAGTTGGTCGCCCGGCACGTCGAGCGGCTCGGGGCCGTCGAGCTCGCCGTGCGCCCCTTGCGGCAGCCCGCTCCGGCGCTCGTACGGGAGGGGTTGCTCGACGGGCTGCGGCGGGAGGGACTCGGGCTGCTGCGGTGGGACCGGGACGCGGCGGGGCTGCGGGAGCGGCTGGCCTTCCTGTCCGCGCAACGGGGCGCGCCGTGGCCGGACATGAGCGACGAGGCGCTGCTCGCGCGGGCCGACGCATGGCTGGAGCCGGAGCTGAGCGCGGCGCGCCGGCGCTCCGACCTGGGCCGGATCGATGCGGGCCGGGCGCTGGTGCGGCTGCTGCCCTGGGCGGGCGGGGAGGCGGCCCGGCTCGAGGAGCTGGCGCCGGAGCGTCTCGAGGTGCCGAGCGGTTCACGGATCCGGGTGGACTACACGGATCCGGAGCAGCCGGTGCTCGCGGTGAAGCTCCAGGAGATGTTCGGGCTCCAGGAGACGCCGCGGCTCGCCGGGGTGCCGGTACTGGTGCATCTGCTGTCCCCGGCCGGGCGGCCCGCGGCGGTCACCGCGGACCTGGCGTCGTTCTGGCGCGAGGGCTACCGGGCGGTGCGGGCCGATCTGCGCGGCCGGTACCCGAAGCATCCGTGGCCCGAGGACCCGGCGGCGGCGCTGCCGACCCGGCACACGAACGCCCGGCTCAGGCGGTGACCGGTTCGGGCTCGGGCAGGGCGCTGTCCTCGGGGTCGCCGGGGCGCCTGCTGCGGGCCTCCAGCCACAGGGCGAGGGCGAGGAGCAGGACGCCGAGGGTGAGGAAGCCCCAGGGCAGGTAGGCGGTGAGCAGGAGGACGAGGACGCGCTGGGACTTGACCAGGGCGACCGTGTCCTCGATGTAGTCCTCGCGCATCTTCACGTGCCCGGAGAACGCGGTGACCTTCTTGCCCTCGCCGAGGAGGCTGCCGCCGCGCATCTCCTCCTTGTGGATCTCCTCCCCGTAGACGGGGGCGCCGGTGGTGGGGTCGACCCAGAACTTGCGGACGGTCGTGTACCACATCTCGGTGCCGGTCTTGGCGACGGACTCGGGGGTGATGCCCTTGACCGGGAGCTTCTTGGGGAAGGGGACCTTCGTCCAGGGGATGGTCTGCTCGAAGTAGTAGACCTTCACCCCGCGGAAGTCCTGGGTGCCCTTGTAGTGGATGGGGCGGGTGACGCGGGCCCGGGCGTCGAAGTACTCGTAGTCCCGCTTCTCGGTGAGGAACGGCCACTTGAACTCGATGCCCTCGCGCTTGACCGCGTCGCCGTCGACGGACTCGCCGGTGGCGTGGACGGGTTCGGAGCTGTGGGCGTCGAAGATGTACCGCTCGGGGATCTGGGAGACCATCTTGCCGTCGGGGCCCACGACGTAGGTGAGCCCGTCCCAGACGACGACGTCCCGTCCCGCGCTCTTCTCGATCTTCTCCGACTCCTCGACGTTCCCCTTGAGCGTCTGCACGATGCTCAGCTTGGGGACGGTCTTCTCCTTCATCGTGCCGTAGTCGATGAGCGTCGCGTTCTTCGCCTCCAGGACCATGGTCTGGTACTGGCTGGGCGGGATCTTCGCCAGGCGCGGGAAGGCGTACCAGCGCATGAGCGGGGACAGCGCCGTGCAGAACACGGCGAGGGCGAGCAGGATCAGGCTGGCCTTGCGGCGCATCTCGGCGGCCCTCCTCGGCGGTGCGTCAGGGGTGCGGGGACGGGTCAGGGGTGCTTGGGGACCGTGGTGAGCAGCGGCTTCGGGGACGTCTCGCCGGGCGGGGCGCCGATGGCCGTCATGGTGAGGACCAGCGCGAGTGCCGCGGCCAGTCCGATCCCCGCCGCGATGAGGGCACGCATGTCCGACCTCCCGTGTCCGCCGTATCTGATGGTGCGTCAGGCCTCGTGGGTCGGTGCACCGTAGCAATGCCGAGGGCAGATGAGAACAGGCGGAGCAGGACGGACCGAGCCCCCGGCCACGGGGGCCGGGGGCTCGGTCGGGCCAAGCGTCGTGCGCGTTACGCGGACGGGCTCGCGGAGGCGGACGGGGACTCCGAGGCGCCGTCGGAGGGGGCGGCCGTCACCTTGAGCTCGACGGTGAGGGTGGCACCGCCCGTCGTGGTGATACGCAGCAGGAAGGTGCCGGTGGCGTCGTCCGCGTACAGCTTCGGCAGGCGCAGCGTGCCGTCGTCGGCGGTCTTCAGGTCCTTCCAGGTGCGTACGGTCTTGCCGTCGGCGTCCTTGAAGTAGGGGCCCTTGTCCGCCTCGGTGGCGTCGTCGGCGGACGTGATCAGTGTGGCGGTGGCCGCGACGCCGTCGGCCGCCGCGCCCTTGTAGGTCGCCTTCACCGTGACGGGGTCGGCGAACTCCTCGCCCGCGACACAGCTCAGCTCGTCGTCACCGACGCGGACCAGCTTGTCGGCGGCCCGGGCCGTGACGTCCGCCGTGTAGTCGAGGCCGGCGAGGGTGCGGCCGACGACGGTGGCGCGGACGGTGAACCGGCCCGTCTTCTCGCCCGCCGTGAGTGCCGGCGCGGTGGCCGTGCCCGAGCTGTTCGTGGTGGCGACGACGCTCTTGGCGCCGCCGGAGAACGCCGCGTCCGTGTCGCCGACGACCGCGAAGCGGATCTTGACGGTGGCGACGCCCTTGCCCTTCGCGTTCGTGGCGCGCACGGCGACCTTCTCGGCGAACGCGTCGCCCGCCATGGCGCTGAGCCGGCCCGTGTCCGCGTCGCCGAGCTCGGTGACGCTCTGGGTCGGGCTGGTGCTCGGCGGGTCCGAGGGGTCGGACGGATCCGACGGGTCAGACGGGTCGGTCGGCTTGGACGGGTCGGTCGGCTTGGACGGGTCCGTGGGCTTGGACGGCTTGTCCGGGCCGGAGGGGTGCGTCGGGGAGGGGCTCGCCGAACCGCCGCCGCTGCCCGGGGTGGGGCTCGGCGACGGGGTCGAGCCGCCGCCGGAGCTCGGGTGCCGGGGCAGCACACCGCTGCCGTCGGGGACCTCGTGGGCGCCCTTGCGGTAGAACTCGAACCAGGACAGCACCGTGGCCAAGTAGTCCGAGGAGTTGTTGTAGCTGAGGATCGCCTTGTTCAGGTCCCCGGCGTCCGACAGGTCGCGGTCGGCACGGCACAGGTAGTGGCCGGTGGCGAGCGCGGCGTCGTAGATGTTGTTGGGGTCCTTCTTGCCGTCCCCGTTGCCGTCGCGGCCGGCCCACTCCCAGGTCGACGGGATGAACTGCATGGGGCCGACGGCCCGGTCGTACACCGTGTCGCCGTCGTAGAGGCCGCCGTCGGTGTCCTTGATGTGGGCGAAGCCCTTGCCGTTGAGGGGCGGGCCCTTGATGGGGTCGATCGTGTCGCCGTTCGCGTCGACGTTGCCCCCACTGGCCTGGCCGGACTCGACCTTGCCGATCGCGGCGAGCAGTTCCCACGACACGTTGCACCCGGGCTTGCTGGTGGCGAGCGCGGCCTCGGCCTTCTTGTAGGCGTCGAGGACCGTCGCCGGTATGCCCGCCTCGGTGTCCTTGGCGCCGCCGCCGGGGCTCGCGGTGGGGTCGTCGGTCGGGCTGTTCAGCTTCGGCAGGTCGGTGTAGTAGTCCGGACCGCTCGCCCCGTCGGGCGACGAACCGTCGTCGGAACGGTCGGCCGCGGAGCGGCCGTTGTCCGCCTGCGGAGTGGTCACGCCCGGGGCCTGCGAGGCCGAGAGCGCCGCCACCGCCACCGCGGCGACCGCTGCCGTGACCGCACCCCTGCGCAGCCGCCTGCCGAATACCGCCGCCATGCCGCGAACCCCTCCCAGTCGTCCGACGTCGCCCCCATGCCCGGTCCGTCCCGGATCGCGGGACTTCGTGGAGCTACGTGGACCCGTCTGCTCCCCGGCGCACGGACCCAGCCGACCCTACGACAACTTCCTGCGCGCAGACACCTGTTCGTGCCCGGTATTCACCGAATGACCGGGGAGATGACCTCTGTCGTAGGCTGCCTGGCTCAGCGATGCCGAACTGGGAGGGGCCGTCGTGCCGTTCACGCTCAGCCACGCGGCGGCGGTCCTGCCGCTGATCCGCAGGGACGGTTCGGGGCGGGGCCGCTGGGTGCCGTCGCTCCTGGTCGCGGGGTCGTTCGCCCCGGACGTCACCTACTTCGCGGCGAGCGCGGTGCCGGGGGCGATGCGCTTCGGGGAGGTCACGCACTCCTTCTGGGGTGTGGTCACGGTCGACGTGCCGATCGCGCTGGCGCTGGTGGGGCTGTGGCGGCTGGTGGCCGGGCCGCTGGCCGGGCTGCTGCCCGCACGGCTGCGCGGCCGGACCGGCGCCCCGGCCGGGCGCGCGCGCACCGGAATCCGGCCGGGTGCCCTGCTGTGGTGGTACCTCTCGGCGGCGCTCGGCGCGCTGACCCACGTGGTGTGGGACGCGTTCACGCATCTGGACCGGTGGGGGATGCGGGTGCTGCCCGTCCTGGGCGAGAAGGTCGCGGGCTCACCGTTGTACTGGTATGCGCAGTACGGGGGTTCGGCTCTGGCGCTCGGTGTGCTCGGGGTGTTCCTGTGGCGGGCGCTGCGCGCGGTGCCGGGCGGGGCGGCGCCGGACGCCGCGTCCCCGGCGGACCGGCGGATCGCGCTGCTCCTGATCGGCGGCTGCACGGCCGGCTGCGCCGCGCTCCGGATCGCCCGCTGGCTTGCGTACGTGGACGGCGCGGGCCTGGAGTGGCAACCGTGGGAGATCATCCCGACGCTCTGCTTCGGCGCCGGCGCCGGACTCGCCCTCGGCACGGTGCTGTACGCGACGGTCCACCGCGTGCGCGGCCGCCGCACCAGCGGGTCCGGCGGGGCCGGCGCCGGACGCGACGGAGCCGGGTACGACGGAGCCGGACACGACGGCGGGGCAGGACCGGGTGGTCCTGCCCCGCGGACGGCGGACACGGCCTAGGGCCTGTCCGGCGGATCAGGCCGCGCCCCAGGCGGTGCTGCGGGAGCGCTGACGCTCAGTGCGCGGCCGACTCCCAGTTCGGACCGAGGCCCACCGAGACGTCGAGCGGGGCGTTCAGATGGACGGCCGCCGCCATCTCGCGGCGCACCAGCTCCTCCGCGGCCTGCGCCTCCCCCGGTGCGATCTCCAGGACGATTTCGTCGTGGACCTGGAGCAGCATCCGGGAGGTGAGCTTCGCCTCGGCGAGCGCCCTGTCCACGTTGAGCATCGCGATCTTGACGATGTCGGCGGCGGTGCCCTGGATCGGGGCGTTGAGCGCCATGCGCTCGGCCATCTCGCGCCGCTGGCGGTTGTCCGAGTTCAGGTCGGGCAGGTAGCGGCGGCGGCCGAGCATCGTCTCCGTGTACCCGGTGGCGCGCGCCTCGTCGACGACGCGGCGCAGATAGTCACGCACCCCGCCGAACCGCTCGAAGTACGTGTCCATCAGGGCGCGGGCCTCGCCCGCCTCGATGTTGAGCTGCTGGGAGAGGCCGAACGCGGACAGGCCGTACGCGAGGCCGTAGGACATGGCCTTGATCTTGCGGCGCATCTCGGCGTCGACGGCGGCGTGCTCGACGCCGAAGACCTGGGAGGCGACCGTGTTGTGCAGGTCCTCGCCGGAGTTGAAGGCCTCCAGGAGGCCCTCGTCCTCGGAGAGATGGGCCATCACGCGCAGCTCGATCTGGCTGTAGTCGGCCGTCATCAGGGACTCGAAGCCCTCGCCGACGACGAAGCCGCGGCGGATGGCACGGCCCTCGTCGGTGCGGACCGGGATGTTCTGCAGGTTCGGGTCCGTGGAGGACAGCCGGCCGGTCGCGGCCACCGTCTGGTTGAACGTCGTGTGGATGCGGCCGTCGGCGGCGATCGTCTTGATCAGGCCCTCGACGGTGACGCGCAGCTTGGCCTGCTCGCGGTGGCGCAGCATGATCACGGGCAGCTCGTGGTCGGTCTGGGTGGCCAGCCAGGCGAGCGCGTCCGCGTCGGTCGTGTAACCGGTCTTGGTCTTCTTGGTCTTGGGCAGGTCGAGCTCGCCGAAGAAGACCTCCTGGAGCTGCTTGGGCGAGCCCAGGTTGAACTCGTGGCCGACCGAGGCGTGGGCCTCCTTGACCGCCTGCTGGACGGCGCCCGCGAACATCTGCTCCATCGACTCGAGATGGGCGCGGTCCGCGGCGATACCGTGCCGCTCCATGCGGGCGAGGAGGGCCGACGTGGGCAGCTCGATGTCGGTCAGCAGCTCGGCCGCGCCGACCTCCTTCAGCCGCTCGCCGAAGGCCTCGCCCAGGTCGAGGATGGCGCGGGCCTTGATCATCAGCGCGTCGGCCTCGGCCTGCTCGTCCTCGTCGGTGCCGAAGGCGAGCTGTCCGTCGGCCGGGGCCGGGGCCAGCTCGCGGCCCAGGTACTCCAGGGACAGGGCGTCGAGCGCGAAGGAGCGCCGGCCGGGCTTGACCAGGTACGCGGCGAGCGCGGTGTCCATGGTGACGCCCTCGACGTGCCAGCCGTGCTCGGCGAAGACGCGCATGACGCCCTTGGCGTTGTGCAGCACCTTCGGCTTCGCGGCGTCGGCGAGCCAGGCGGCGAAGGCCTGCTCGTCGGCCTCGTCGAGTGCCGACGGGTCGAACCAGCCGGCCTCTCCCCCGGCGGCGGCGAGCGCGACCTCGGTGACCGAGCCGGTGCCCAGGGACCAGCTGTCGACCGTGGCGAGACCGAGGACCTGGCTGCCGTGCCCGGCGAGCCACGGGGCGACCTGGCCGGTGGAGAGCACCGTCCCGTCCAGCTCGACGCCGGGCTCGGCCGGGGCCTCCTCGGCCTGCTCGGCGCCGGGGTCGACGGCGAACAGGCGCTCGCGCAGCGACGGGTTCCTGATCTCCAGGGTGTCCAGGATCATGGCGATCGACGTGCGGTCGTACGGCTCGCGGGCGAGGTCGGCGACCGTCTTCGGCAGCTCGACGTCGCGCACCATCTCGGTGAGCCGGCGGTTGAGCTTGACGGCTTCCAGGTGCTCGCGCAGATTCGCGCCGGCCTTGCCCTTGACCTCGTCGACCCGCTCGACCAGGTCGGCGAAGGACCCGAACTGGTTGATCCACTTCGCGGCCGTCTTCTCGCCGACGCCCGGGATGCCCGGCAGGTTGTCCGACGGGTCGCCGCGCAGCGCGGCGAAGTCCGGGTACTGGGACGGGGACAGCCCGTACTTCTCCTGGACCTTCTCCGGCGTGAACCGGGTCAGCTCGGAGACGCCCTTCGTCGGGTAGAGCACCGTGACGTGGTCGGAGACCAGCTGGAACGAGTCCCGGTCACCGGTGACGATCAGGACCTCGAAGCCCTCGGCCTCGGCCTGGGTGGCGAGCGTGGCGATCACGTCGTCGGCCTCGAAGCCGTCGACGGCGAAGCGCGGCGCGTGCATCGCGTCGAGCAGCTCGCCGATCAGCTCGACCTGGCCCTTGAACTCGTCCGGGGTCTTCGACCTGTTCGCCTTGTACTCGGTGAACTCCGCGGAGCGCCACGTCTTGCGGGAGACGTCGAACGCCACCGCGAAGTGCGTGGGCGCCTCGTCGCGCAGCGTGTTCGCCAGCATCGACGCGAATCCGTAGATCGCGTTCGTCGGCTGGCCCGTCGCCGTCGTGAAGTTCTCCGCGGGCAGCGCGAAGAACGCCCGGTACGCCAGCGAGTGCCCGTCCATGAGCATCAGCCGGGGGCGCCCTCCCGCACCGGAGCCGGGGTCCGCCGCCTTCGTCGGCGCAGTCGCCGCTGTCTTCGCCGTTTTCGCTGCTTTCTCTGCCACGTCCCCGATCCTGCCAGACCCCACTGACAGTGCGGCCCACCCCGGACCGGCCGCCGTGCTGTCCGTCCCCCGTGCGAGGATCGGAGGTGACGTCGCACAGCGCACCGGCAGGACCGCTCGAAGGGGAGCAAGCCATGGCCAGCAAGCCGCCCGCGTCGGACCCGGTCCAGGACGCGCCGCAGGTCGCGGCGCCGCAGCACCACGCCGCCGGGCTCCCCGCCGTCAAGGAGTCGCTCCGGATCGCGCGGGAGCAGATGGGGGTGCGGCGCACGGCGCTGACCCTGCTGCGCGTCAATCAGAAGGACGGCTTCGACTGCCCCGGCTGCGCCTGGCCGGAGCCGGAGCACCGGCACGCGGCGGAGTTCTGTGAGAACGGGGCGAAGGCGGTCGCCGAGGAGGCCACGCTGCGCCGGGTGACCCCGGAGTTCTTCGCCGCGCACCCGGTGGCGGACCTGGCGACGCGCTCGGGGTACTGGCTGGGCCAGCAGGGCCGGCTCACCCACCCCATGTACCTGGCGGAGGGCGCCGAGCGGTACGAGCCGGTGAGCTGGGAGCGGGCCTTCGACATCCTCGGCGAGGAGCTGACCGCGCTCGGCTCCCCCGACGAGGCGGTCTTCTACACGTCGGGCCGCACGAGCAACGAGGCGGCGTTCCTCTACCAGCTCTTCGCCCGCGAGTTCGGCACGAACAACCTGCCGGACTGTTCCAACATGTGCCACGAGTCGTCCGGCTCCGCCCTCACCGAGACGATCGGCGTCGGCAAGGGCAGCGTGCTGCTCGAGGACCTCTACAAGGCGGACCTGATCATCGTGGCCGGGCAGAACCCGGGCACGAACCATCCGCGGATGCTGTCCGCGCTGGAGAAGGCGAAGGCGGGCGGCGCCCGCATCATCTCGGTGAACCCGCTGCCGGAGGCGGGGCTGGAGAAGTTCAAGAACCCGCAGACGCCCAAGGGGCTGACCCGGGGCGCCACGCTGACCGACCTGTTCCTGCAGATCCGGCTCGGCGGCGACCAGGCCCTCTTCCGGCTGCTCAACAAGCTGATCATCGCCGCGGCCGAGAGCGACCCCGGCTCGGGCGCCGTCGACGAGGCGTTCGTCGCCGAGCACACGCACGGCTACGCGGAGTTCGCCGAGGCGGCCCGCGCCGCCGACTGGGACGAGACGCTGCGCGCGACCGGCCTGTCGCGTGCCGACATCGAGCGGACCCTGGAGATGGTCCTGGCCTCCCGGCGCACGGTCGTGTGCTGGGCGATGGGCCTGACCCAGCACAAGCACTCCGTGCCGACGATCCGCGAGGTGGTCAACTTCCTGCTGCTGCGCGGGAACATCGGCCGCCCCGGCGCCGGGGTCTGCCCGGTACGCGGCCATTCGAACGTGCAGGGCGACCGCACCATGGGCATCTTCGAGCGGCCCGCGCCCGCGTTCCTCGACGCGCTGGAGAAGGAGTTCGCGTTCGCGCCGCCGCGCGCGCACGGGTACGACGTGGTCCGGGCCATCCGCGCGCTGCGCGACGGGGACGCGAAGGTCTTCCTCGCCATGGGCGGCAACTTCGTCTCGGCGTCCCCCGACACCGAGGTCACCGAGGCGGCGATGCGGCGCGCCCGCCTGACCGTCCACGTCTCGACGAAGCTGAACCGCTCGCACGCGGTCACCGGCGCCCGCGCCCTGATCCTGCCGACGCTCGGCCGCACGGAGCGCGACCTTCAGGGCAGCGGCGAGCAGTTCGTGACGGTCGAGGACTCGATGGGCATGGTGCACGCGTCGCGCGGCCGGCTGGAGCCCGCGAGCCGGCACCTGCTGTCCGAGCCCGCCATCGTGGCCCGGCTGGCCCGCCGCGTCCTCGGCGACGCCTCGCGCACCCCGTGGGAGGAGTTCGAGAAGGACTACGCGACGGTCCGCGACCGCATCGCCCGCGTCGTCCCCGGCTTCGAGGACTTCAACGCGCGCGTGGCGCACCCGGGAGGCTTCGCGCTGCCGCACGCCCCGCGCGACGAGCGCCGCTTCCCGACCGCGACCGGCAAGGCGAACTTCACGGCGGCCCCCGTCGAGCATCCGGAGGTCCCCGAGGGCCGCCTGCTGCTCCAGACCCTGCGCTCGCACGACCAGTACAACACCACGATCTACGGCCTCGACGACCGTTACCGGGGCATCAGGAACGGCCGCCGGGTCGTGCTGGTCAACGCGGACGACGCGCGGGAGCTCGCGCTGGCCGACGGCGCCTACGTGGACCTCGTCAGCGAGTGGAGCGACGGGGTGGAGCGGCGCGCCCCCGGGTTCCGCGTCGTGCACTACCCGACGGCCCGCGGCTGCGCCGCCGCGTACTACCCGGAGACCAATGTCCTGGTGCCGCTGGACGCCACCGCGGACACCAGCAACACCCCCGCGAGCAAGTCCGTGGTCGTCCGCCTGGAACAATCGGCGACCGACTGAGCGTTTGCTCAGCCGACGCGTCACTTCGGAACAGGTACGACGAACGGAGCCGGGCCCCATGGGCGAGCAGCAGAACGTGAAGTTCCCGCAAGAGGTCATCGACGAGTACGCCGCCCTCGGCGTCGACCTGCCCGCGCTCTTCTCGGCCGGGGACCTGGGCGCCCGGATGGGCATCGACATCAAGGAGGCCGCGGCGGACCGGGTGGTCGGCACCATGCCCGTCGCGGGCAACACCCAGCCGTACGGGCTGCTGCACGGCGGCGCCTCCGCGGTCCTCGCCGAGACCCTCGGCTCGGTCGGCTCCATGCTGCACGGCGGCTCCGGCAAGATCGCCGTCGGCGTCGACCTCAACTGCACGCACCACCGCAGCGCCCGGTCCGGCCTGGTCACCGGTGTGGCCACCCCGGTGCACCGGGGCCGCACCACCGCCACGTACGAGATCGTCATCAGCGACGACCAGGACCGGCGCGTGTGCACAGCCCGGCTGACCTGTGTCCTGAAGGACATGCCCCAGCAGTGACCCGGACAGGCCTTGTCCGCGAGGGGTGCGGCCGCGGTCGCACCCCTCGCCCCGCGGGCCGCCGACACCCTAGGTAGCGGCCCGCGCCCGGGCGCCGGGTGACGGTGCCCGCCCGCCGGGCGCCGGGATGCGCCCGCGCCGCCGTGCGCCCGCGAGGTCCGCG
>NZ_WWIA01000608.1 GCF_009870065.1 Streptomyces sp. SID5785
GAGCATCCCGATGATCATCGTGTTCTTCTTCTTCCAGCGCAGCATCATGGCGGGCCTCACCGCCGGCAGCCTCAAGGGCTGACCTCCCCCGCGCACCGCACCCCTCAGAGCACTCCGCCGCCGGCACGACCTGTCCGTGCCCCCGCACCGCCGGCGGCGGAGTCCCATCTGCCCGAAAGGACCTCCCGTGGCAGCTGTTCCCTCGTCCCGCACCGCAGACTGGTGGCGCGACGCCGTCATCTACCAGGTGTATCCCCGCAGTTTCGCGGACGGAGACGGCGACGGCACCGGAGACCTGGCGGGCGTCCGCGCCCGGCTGCCGTACCTCGCCGAACTCGGCGTCGACGCCGTGTGGTTCACCCCCTGGTACCTCTCCCCGCTGGTCGACGGCGGCTACGACGTGGCCGACTACCGCACCATCGACCCGGCCTTCGGCACCATCGAGGAGGCGGAGAAGCTCATCGCGGAGGCCGCCGATCTGGGCATCCGCACCATCGTCGACATCGTGCCGAACCACGTCTCCGATCAGCACGCCTGGTTCCGCGCGGCCCTCGAGGCCGGCCCCGGCAGTCCCGAGCGGGAGCTGTTCCACTTCCGTGCCGGACGCGGCGAGCACGGTGAACTGCCGCCGAACGACTGGCCGTCGCAGTTCGCCGGCGACACCTGGACCCGGGTGTCCGACGGCGAGTGGTACCTCCATCTGTTCGCCCCGGAGCAGCCCGACCTCAACTGGGCCCATCCCGCCGTGCGCCAGGAGCACGAGGACGTGCTGCGCTTCTGGTTCGAGCGCGGTGTCGCGGGCGTCCGCATCGACTCGGCCGCGCTGCTCACCAAGCGCGCGGGCCTGCCGGACTTCGTCGAGGGCGTCGACCCGCACCCGTACATCGACCAGGACGAGATCCACGACATCTACCGCTCCTGGCGCCGGGTCGCCGACGCGTACGGCGGTGTCTTCGTCGGCGAGGTGTGGCTGCCGGACGCGGAGCGGTTCGCCCGCTATCTGCGCCCCGACGAACTGCACACGGCCTTCAACTTCAACTTCCTCGCGTGCCCCTGGGACGCCGTGCGGCTGCGCCGCACGATCGACGACACCCTCGCCGAGCACGCCCCGGTCGCCGCACCGGCCACCTGGGTCCTGTGCAACCACGACGTGACGCGCACGGTCACCCGGTACGGCCGGGCCGACAGCGCCTTCGACTTCGCGACGAAGGCCTTCGGTACCCCGACCGACCTGGAGCTCGGCACCCGCCGGGCCCGCGCCGCCGCCCTGCTGACCCTGGCCCTGCCCGGCTCCGTCTACCTCTACCAGGGCGAGGAACTCGGTCTGCCCGAGGCCGAGATACCCCGCGACCGCATCCAGGACCCGATGCACTTCCGCTCCGGCGGAACCGACCCCGGCCGGGACGGGTGCCGGGTGCCGCTGCCGTGGGCCGCCGACGCGCCCGCGTACGGGTTCGGCCCCGAGGGGGAGCCGTGGCTGCCGCAGCCCGCGGACTGGGCCGGGTACGCCGTCGACCGGCAGTCGGCGGATCCGGCGTCGATGCTGACGCTCTACCGCACGGCGCTGCGCGTGCGGCGCACCTCCCCCGGCTTCGGGGACGGCCCGATGAGCTGGCTCGACACCCCCGCCGATGTGCTGGCCTTCGCCCGCGCCGACGGCCTGGTGTGCGCCGTGAACCTGGGCACCGGCGCGGCCGCGCTGCCGCCGTACGAGCGCCTGATCCTGTCGAGCGGCCCGCTCGACGGCCGGGGTCTGCTGCCGCCCGACACGGCGGTGTGGCTCTCCTGCGACCCCCGGCTCCTGGCGTCGTGGAGCTCCTCTTCCGCGTGATGCCTGCCTGCCCGCCCGCGGCACGTGCGACGGATCGGACGACGGCGGTGCCGTCGTCCGATCCGTCGCGTGTGTGCGCCGTTCCGGCAACTGATGGCAGTCCGAACGGAACTCAGGATTCGGCGCAATTTTTTGACCGAAGTTGCATTATTCTTGCGTCATGACACGACGACTTGCTCAGGTTGCACAGAAGGTAGGGGTCAGCGAGGCAACGGTCAGCCGTGTCCTGAACGGAAGACCCGGTGTCTCCGAGGCGACCCGGCAGTCCGTCCTCACCGCCCTCGACGTCCTCGGTTACGAGCGCCCCACCCAACTGCGCGG
>NZ_WWIA01000609.1 GCF_009870065.1 Streptomyces sp. SID5785
GGCCACCCAGGCGGCGAGGGTCAGCGCGGGCCCGGCCGCCCCGGCCCCGTCGAAGAACGCGTTGGTGCGCAGCAGGGCGCCGGCCGCGCCCGGCGGCAGCGCCTGGCCGAACGCGGCCCACCCGGCGGGCAACCAGTGCGGGCCGGTGGCCAGCCCGGACAGCGGGTTGCCGAGCAGCATCATCACGGCGCCGCCCACACCGAGCCCCACCGTGCCGAACAGCGCGTCGAGGCCGATCATGGTGAAGGCGAGCGCGGCCATGCCGAGCGCCATCCCGGCGGCGGTGACCGCGAAGGCGCCGTCGAGCGTCCCGGTGCCGTACTGGAGGAAGGCGGCGGCCCCGGCCCCGGCGACGACCGCGAACGCGAGGGCCCCGCCGAGCCGGACGCGCAGGCCCGCGTGCCCGGGGAAGAGGCGGCCCAGGATCACCGCCGGGAAGATCCCGCCGAAGATCATCGGGAGCAGCGCGGCGCCGAGCCCGGCCCCGCGCGGGTCGTCGGCGGTGAACGGCACGAGGTCGTGCGTCCGCAGCTGAGCGTGCTGCTGCGCCGCGAGGCCCGTACCGAGCGCGGTCAGCGCGCCGGTCGCCGAGGGGGCGCCCGCGGTGGCGGTGTAGAGGTCGACGCGGCCCGCGCCGACGACGAGCCCGCCCACGAGATCTCGGTCCTCGACCGCGGCGCGGAGCCGCTCGGGGCTCGCGTAGACCCGGACGTCCCACGCGTCACCGGCGAGCTTCTCCTGAAGGGCGCCGGTGGCCTGCCCCGGCCCGACGACACCGACGGGCACGTCGCGCGGGCCGCCCTTCACCGAGGGCAGGGCGAACGCGCAGAGCAACACGGTGACCAGGGCGGACAGCCCGATGACGACGGCGGTCAGCCGTCGGGCCGTACCCGGTGCGTTGGTGGCCATGGGCATCGCTTCCTCACACGTAGGGCCCGCGGCCCACGACACGGGCCGCTCGACACTGACGGAACACTGGCTTGACACCCGATTACAGGGTACATTTATCCGTGTGTCAAACACCGATTCGCCTCTCCCGCCGCAGGGGCCCGCCGTCCCGCCCGAGATCGTCGACGCCGCCCTGCGCGTGGCCGCGGCCCGCGCCGTCCCGGTCGCCGACGTCACCCTGCGCGAGATCGCCCAGGAGGCCGGGATCTCCCGCAGCACCCTGCTGCGCCGCCTCGGCGGCACCCGCCGCACCCTCGAGGAGGCCCTGCGCACGGCCGGCGTCGAACCAGGCACCCAGAAACCCGTCCGCGAGCGCGCCATCGACGCCGCGGCCACGCTGATCAGCGAGCACGGGCTGGTCGTGGTGACCTTCGAGCGGGTCGCCGCCTCGGCCGGCTGCTCGGTCCACAGCCTCTACGCGGCGTTCGGCGGCCGCGACGAACTGCTGCACGCCGTCTTCCTGCGCTACAGCCCCGTCGTCGACATCGAGACCCTCCTCAAGGGCCCCCGCGAGGACTTCGAGACGACGGTCCGTCGCGTCTACGCCCTCTTCGTGACCGCCCTCGAACGCGAGCCCCGCGTCCTGTCCGCCTTCCTCGCCGAGGTCTTCGCCCGCCCCCACGACACCGGCGTCCAGGCCCTCTTCCAGCGGATCTTCCCCCGCATGCTCGGCGCCGTCGGCACCTGGCTCGACGACGAGGTCGCCGCGGGCCGCGTCCGCGACCTGCCCCGCATCCTGCTCGCCCAGCAGATGACCAGCCCCGTCGTCCTCCACTCCCTGCTGCGCCCCTCCTTCGCCCAACTGCCCGGGGTCGACCTGCCACCGAGGGACGAAGCGATCGAGACCTTCACCCGCGCCTTCCTCCGAGCGGTCCGCTCCGACCACCCCGAACCGTGACCCCCGCCGCCCCTCCCCGATCCGCTAGGCTGTCCCCGCGCCT
>NZ_WWIA01000610.1 GCF_009870065.1 Streptomyces sp. SID5785
GGACGGCGGACGGGGGCGGGGGCCGGGGGACGGCGGGGTCGTCCCCCGGGCCGGACGAGGGCCGGCCGGCGCGCGGAAGGCGCTGCTCCGCACCGGGCCCGGGGTCAGCCGAGGGCGTTCTGGATGCCCTTCTCGGCGTGCTGCCAGGCCGTGTCGGGCGCGGTGCCCTTCTTCTCCACCTCGAACAGCGCCGCGGCGAACTGCTCCTGGATGTCCTGGTCGTTGACGCCGAGGACCTGTACGGGAGCCTCCTTGGCGGCGTCTCCGAAGATCCTGCCGATCGGGGCGTTCGAGAAGTAGGGGTCCTTGGTGTCGGCGACCTCGGCGATGGCGGGCACGCTCGAGGGGAAGTTGCCGATCTTGGTGAAGAGCTTGGCCTGCTGCTCGGGGGCGGTCAGCCACGCGATGAGTTCATAGGCTTCCTTCTTGTGCTGGGCCGCCCTGGGGATGGAGAGGTAGGCCCCGCCCCAGTTGCCCGCGCGGCCCGGCATCTCGGCCACGTCCCACTTGCCCTTGCCCGCGTCGCCCGCCTGCCCCTTGATGTAGCCGAGCATCCAGGCCGGGCACGGGAGGGTGGCGAAGGAGCCGGCGGCGAAGGCCTGGTTCCACGACGGTGTCCACTGGGCCAGCTTCGCGCTCAGTCCCGCCTTCTGTGCGCGGACGGAGAGGTCCCAGGCCTCCTTGACGGCCGGGCTGTTCTCGTAGACGAGCTTGCCGGAGGTGTTGTAGTAGCGCTCCTTGTACTGCCCGGCGACGTTGGTGTAGACGCTGCGGACGCTGTCGATCCAGGCGCTCTTCGCGGGGGCGTTCTTCATGTACTGCGCGCCCAGCTTCAGGTAGCCGTCCCAGGTGGACCACTTCCGGGCGAGCTCCTCGCGGTCGGTGGGCAGTCCGGCCTTCTTGAGCAGATCCGTGCGGTAGCAGATCGCGCCGGGGCCGGTGTCCGTGCCGAGACCCATCACCTGACCGCTCTTGGTCGTCGCGGCCTCCCACTTGGCCTCGGTGAACGTGTCCTTGAGCTTGCCCGCGCCGTACTGGTTCAGATCCTCGAACTTGTCACTCTGCCGCTGCGCGACCGAGGCGATCCGGCCGATCTCCACGGCCTGGACGTCGGCGAGGCCTCCCCCGCCCGCGAGCCGGGTCTGCAGCGCCTTCCAGTAGTTGCGCTCTTCCTGGGTGTCGGACTGCTTGATGGTGATGTTCGGGTGGAGCTTCTCGTACTCCTTGTACAGGCCGGCTTCCTTGAAGCCGAAGGTGCCGAACAGGTCGACGGTGAGCGTGACCTTGCCGCCGTCGTCCTGCGCGCCGGTGGAGCCGGATCCGCAGGCGGCGAGGAGCGTGCAGGCCAGCGCCACGGCGCCCAGGCGTATCAGGGTGTTTCCTGCGGCTCGTGCGATGGGCATGGGAAGCCTCCTCAGACTTCGTCGCTCAACAGGTGGAAGCGCTCCCACTCGGCTCGGGCGAGCTTCCCGCCCTGGAGACACGTCGTCAAGACTCGAAGAAGTAACGACTACGCAATGTGGAAGACGTTCAGGTCTTGCAAGCTCGGTGGATCATCCGCCGAGGGAAACTGCTCTTGCGTTCAACAACTTGACGCTGTCGAGG
>NZ_WWIA01000611.1 GCF_009870065.1 Streptomyces sp. SID5785
AGGCCCGCCATGTTCGCGGCGATCCCGGAGGCGATCATCGGGCAGTGCGTGATGCTCAGCTGCACCTGGTTGGCCACGAGCGGGCGCCGCACGGCGGTCTTCAGGAGCTCGATCTGGCCGGGCGTGTGGTTGGAGACGCCGAAGTTGACGACCTTGCCCGCCGCGTGGAGCTCGTCGAAGGCGGCCGCCACCTCCTCCGGTTCCACGAGGGTGTCGGGACGGTGCAGCAGGAGCAGGTCGAGGTAGTCGGTGCGCAGCGCCGCCAGCGACTCGTCGACGGTCCGCAGGATGTGCTCCTTGGAGAAGTCGAAGAAGCCCTGCCGGATGCCGACCTTGCTCTGGATCACGATCGACTCGCGCTCGGCGGCGGTCAGTTTGACCGCGTCGCCGAAGCGCGCCTCGCACGCGTGCCGCTGCGGCCCGTAGATGTCGGCGTGGTCGAACGTGTTGATCCCGGCGTCGCGGGCGCTGCCGTACAGGGTGCGGATGTCCTCGTCGGGGAGTCCGGCGATCCGCATCAGGCCCAGGACGACGTTGGAGGACCGCAGTTCGGTGTCGGGGAAGGAGATCGTCTTCATGGGCCCATCCTCGCCGAGCGGGCCGACGCGATGCCAGTGACGGGCCGCGGCCGTCTCAGCCGGAGCCGAACATCTCCAGGAAGACGTCGACGACCTCGTCCACCTCGGCGTCGGCCAGGTCGTCGAAGGCCCCCGAGTGCCGGGCGAGGAGAACGCCCGCGACCGCCGCGACCAGGACGTCGGCCCGCAGCCCCGGCCGGTCGCGGCCCTCGCGCGCGAAGCGGGCCCGCAGCGGCTCCACCAGCCGGTCCGCCAGGGCCTCCCGCGTGGCGTCCTGCGCGGCGGGGTCGCTCAGCGGCTGGACCGCGACCCGCAGCAGCGGGACGGGGCCGCGCAGTTGTGCCCGTGCGGCGACGTCCCGCAGCCGGGGTTCGGTGAGCAGGTCGTCCGGCGCGGTGTCGCCGTGCTCGGCCCGCAGGACCGCCACGTACAGCTGCGGCTTGCTGCCGAAGTAGCGGGCGATCAGGGCCGGGTCGACCCCGGCGCGCTCGCCGATCTCGCGGATCGTGGTGCGGTCGTAGCCGCGCTCGGAGAACAGCTCGGTCGCGGCGTGCAGCAGCGCCTCGCGGCTGCGGGCGGCGCTGCGCCGCGGGGCGGGCTCGGGGGCGGTCACGGACGGCCGGCCCCGGTACCCGCCTCGGCCCCGGCGGCGGCCGGGGCGACCTGCCGTGCGGTGACGACGGAGCGGCCGCGGGTGACTCCCACGCGGGTGAGCACGACC
>NZ_WWIA01000612.1 GCF_009870065.1 Streptomyces sp. SID5785
TGCACCACCCGCACATCCCCGCACCTCCCCGCACCTCCCCGCATTCTCCGCACTGCCGCACCACCGCCCCGCACCCGCCCCCACCGGGGAACCGCCGAGCAGACACCGAGGACGAAGATGACCGCGAACCTGACCAGGAAGGTCTACGACGAGCGGCTGCGGACCCTGTCCGAGGGCTCCGTGAACGTCAACTTCAACGCCTTCACCGACATCAAGTGGGACGACCCGGAGTTCGCCGTCGACACCGGCGACCCGCGCTGGGTGCTCACCAGCGCCGACGCCCTCGGCTCCCACCCCTGGTACCGGGAGCAGCCGCTGGAGACCCAGATCCGGATCGGCATCTGGCGCTGGGCCGTGATCGCCAAGACGGGCATGCAGTTCGAGAACCTGCTGATGCGCGGCGCCCTGGACTACCTCGTCCACGTGGACAACCAGGACCCCGAGTTCCGGTACCTCACCCACGAGATCACCGAGGAGACGCACCACACCCAGATGTTCCAGGAGCTGGTCAACCGCACCGGCGTGGACACCCCCGGCTCGCGGCGCTGGTTCCGCAACGTCAGCCGGGTCCTGCCGCTGGCCGGATCGCTGTGGCCCGAGGTGTTCTTCACCGGCATCCTCGCGGGCGAGGAGCCCATCGACCACCTCCAGAAGGCCGCCCTGCGCAGCGGCGAGCCCGTGCACCCGCTCCCGCAGCGGATCATGCAGATCCACATCGCGGAGGAGGCCCGGCACATCTCCTTCGCCCACGAGTTCCTGCGACTGCGCGTCCCGGGCTACGGAAAGGTCCGCCGCGGCGTCCTGTCCGTGTTCTTCCCGGTGATCATGCGGACCCTGTGCGACGTCATCATGATTCCCGACCGCAGGTCCGCCGCCGAGGTCGGCATCCCCGCCTGGGTGATCAAGGACGTCTTCTGGAAGTCCGAGGCCGGGGAGAAGACGCTCCACGAACTCTTCTCCGACGTACGGATGCTGGCCGAGGAGATCGGTTTGATGAACAAGGCCTCCCGCCGTGTGTGGAAGGCCCTGCGGATCTCCGGCAGGCCGGCCCGCTTCCGCGGCGAGCCCACCCCGCTCGCCGGCTGAGCGCCGCCGCATCTCACCCCCCAACCCCGAACGGAGCCGGCCCGCCGTGCCGTACGTCGTCACCCGATCCTGCTGCGCCGACGCGTCCTGCGTGCTGGCCTGCCCGGTCAACTGCATCCACCCCGCACCGGGGGAGCCCGGCTTCGGGACCGCCGAGATGCTCTACGTCGATCCGCGTACCTGCGTCGACTGCGGAGCCTGCACGACCGCGTGTCCGGTGGACGCCCTCAAGCCCCACACCGCGCTGGCCCCGGCGGAGCTGCCCTTCCTGGAGCTGAACGCCTCCTACTACCGGCAGAACCCGCACGAGGACCGTGCGCCCATGTATGTCGTCCCCCGGCAACGCGCCCTGCCCGCAGGGGAGTTGTCGGTGGCGGTCGTCGGCGCGGGTCCCGCCGGCCTGTTCGCCGCCGACGAGCTCCTGCGCCACCCGGGCGTGCGCGTCACCGTCCACGACCGGCTGCCGACCCCGTACGGCCTGGCCCGCGCCGGTGTCGCCCCCGACCACCAGGACACGAAGCAGGTCACCGAGCTCTTCGGGGCCATCGAGTCGCAGCCCGGCTTCGGTTACCGCCTGGGCGTCGAGATAGGCACCGACCTGAGCCACGCGGACCTGCTGCGCGAGCACCACGCGGTGATCTACGCCGTGGGCGCGGCGACCGACAGGCGCCTCGGCATCGAGGGCGAGGACCTGCCCGGCAGCGTCTCCGCCACCGACTTCGTCGCCTGGTACAACGGCCATCCCGACCGGGCGCACGACGAGCACCGCCTCGACACCGAGCGGGCCGTCGTCGTGGGCAACGGCAACGTCGCGCTCGACGTCGCCCGCATCCTGACCGCCGACCCCGACGACCTGGCCCGCACCGACATCTCCGACCGCGCCCTCGCCGCGCTGCGTACGAGCCGGGTCCGCGAGGTCGTCCTGCTGGGCCGCCGGGGCCCCGCCCAGGCCGCCTTCACCGTGCCCGAGCTCCTCGCCCTGCGCGCCCTGAAGAACGTCGACGTCACCGTGGACGGCTGGCCCGAGGGCCTCGCGGCAGACGCCACCGAGAAGACCCGCCTCCTGGCGGAGCTCGCCGCCCGCACCCCGGTCGAGGGCCGTCGCCGCATCGTGCTCCGCTTCCTGACGAGCCCGGTCCGGATCACCGGCGAGCGCGCCGTGCAGGCCCTGGAGGTCACCGGCACCGAGCTGCACACCGACGCGGACGGCACCGTGCGCGCCCGGCCCTCCGGCGGCGGGACCGAGACGCTGGAGACCGGCCTCGTGCTGCGCTGCGTGGGCTACCGGGCCCGCCCCGTGCCCGGCCTGCCCTTCGACGAGGACAGCGGGACCGTCCC
>NZ_WWIA01000613.1 GCF_009870065.1 Streptomyces sp. SID5785
TAGGCATCGCCCTCGACCATGATCATCACGGTGAGCGGTGCCTCGTCGGCGATCCGCACCGACCACGGCAGCTCGAAACAGGCCCGGATCATGAAGGCCCCGCGCGCCCGTGGCCCCTCCAGGAGTCCTGCGAGTACGTCCATGACACCGAGACTAGGCGCTGGACGCGTGCGTATGGGGGTGAGCGGCTCGGCGATGTTCCGGTGGGGGCGGGCGCAGTTGAGTGGAGGCATGACACAGAGCGAGCACGAGACGAGGACAGTACTGGTGACCGGGGCGACGGGCCGGACGGGCAGCCGGGTGGCCGCCGCGGCGCGGGCCGCGGGGCTGACGGTGCGGGCGGCGTCCCGCTCGGGGGCCGTGCCCTTCGACTGGGCGGACCCGGGGACGTGGGACGCGGCGCTGGCCGGCGCCGACGGGGCCTATCTGGCGTACCCGTCGGACATCGGGGCGCCGGACGCGGAGGCGGCGGTGGGCACGCTGGCCCGGCGGGCGATGGAGCTCGGGGTGCGGCGCACGGTGCTGCTCTCGGCGCGCGGCGAGGACCAGGCGCGGCCCGCGGAGGAGGCGCTGGCGGCGGCGGGCGGGGACTGGACGGTGCTGCGCTGCGCGTGGTTCCACCAGAACTTCAGCGAGGGCCCGCTGCGGGAGCAGGTGAGCGGCCCGGAGCTGGTCTTCGCGGCGCCGCCGGAGCTGCGTGAGCCGTTCCTGGACGTGCGGGACATCGCGGACGTGACGGTGGCGGTGCTGGACGCGCCGGACGGGCGGTACGCGGGCCGCACCCTCGACCTGACGGGTCCGGAGCTGCTCACGTGGGGCGAGGCGCTGGCCGCGGTCGCGGCCGCGACGGGCACCGCCAGGACCTACCTCGGCGTGCCGGCGGCGGCCTACGGGGACGCGCTGCGCGGGTTCGGCGTGCCCGAGGACGAGGTGGGCTTCCTGGTCGAGCTGTTCACGACCCTGCTCGACGGGCGCAACGCGGCGCTGAGCGGTGACGTGGCCGAGGTCCTGGGCCGGGCGCCGCGCGCCTTCGGGGAGTTCGCCGAGGAGGCCGCCGCGGCCGGGGCGTGGAAGACGCCCTGACCGGCTAGGCCGGGCGGTGGTGGTCGTCGTCGGGGCCGGTGTCGCCGTCGTCGTCGTGCGGGTGCGGGTCACGGCGGG
>NZ_WWIA01000064.1 GCF_009870065.1 Streptomyces sp. SID5785
GGCCACCCGGACGCGACCTGATCCGCCGGACAAGCCCTAGGACGAGTCCGCACGGCCGTGTCCGCACGGCCTGGGCCGGACGGCCCGCGCGCGTCCGAACGGGTGCACCTGGCGGTGGCGCGCCCCGCCGGGCGCACCGCGCGGCCGCCGCCCGCGCATCATCCGGCCATGTCGAAGGCTCCGCGCAGGTCCGCGCGTCCCGTCCTCGCCGCCCTGGTGGCGGCCCTCCTGAGCGTCTCCCCGGCCGCCGCGGCCGGTCACGGGGCCCGCGCGGGCACCGGGTTCTGGGTCGATCCGGACACCGCGGCGGCCCGCCAGGCCGACACGTACCGCGCCCAGGGCCGTACCGCCGACGCCGCACTCGTCGACCGCATCGCGCAGCGCCCGCAGGCCGTCTGGCTCCACGGCGCCGAGCCCGGCCCCACCGTCCGGGCCGCCACCGAGGCCGCGGCCCGGGCCGGCCGCACCGCCGTCCTGGTCGCCTACCACATCCCGCACCGCGACTGCGGCGCCTTCTCCTCCGGCGGCGCCCCCGACGCGGCCGCCTACCGCGCCTACGTCGACTCGTTCGCCGAGGGCCTCGGCTCGCGCGGCGCCTACGTCGTCGTCGAGCCGGACGCGGTGGCCGCCACCGTCGCGGGCTGCCCCGGCGCCGACCCGGAGGAGCGCTACGCCCTCCTGGCGTACGCCGTCCGGCAGTTGGCCGCCCGGCCCGGCACCCGCGTCTATCTCGACGCCGGGAACGCGGGCTGGGTCCCGGACCCCGCCCGGCTGGTCGAACCGCTGCGCCGCTCCGGCGTCGCCGCCGCCACCGGAATCGCCCTGAACGTCTCCAACTACCGGACGAGCGCCGAGACCTCGGCGTACGGCCACCGGCTGCTGACGGCGCTCGGCGGCAGCCCGCACTTCGTCGTCGACACCAGCCGCAACGGCAACGGCCCCTACGACGGGCCCGACGCCTGGTGCAACCCTCCCGGCCGCGCCCTCGGCACCCCGCCCACCACGAACACCGGCGACCCCGCCCTGGACGCCTACCTGTGGATCAAGCGCCCCGGGGAGTCCGACGGCAGCTGCCGGGGAGCCCCGCCGGCCGGGCAGTGGTGGGAGAGCGGCGCGCTGGAGCTGGCCCGCAACGCCGCCGACTGAGCCGCGGCCGGGCGCCGGTACCGTGGCGCCCCATGGACCACAACGCCGACCTCACCGACGCCGCGCGGGACGACGCCGCCTTCCTCGACGCCGTCGCCGACCGGCTCGCCGCCCTTCCGGGCGTCCGGGGCGTGGCGCTCGGCGGCTCGCGGGCCCAGGGCACGCACCAGGACACGAGCGACTGGGACCTCGCCGTCTACTACCGCGGCTCCTTCGATCCGCAGGACCTGCGGGACATCGGCTGGGAGGGCGAGGCGTCGGAGCTCGGCGGCTGGGGCGGCGGGGTGTTCAACGGCGGCGCCTGGCTCGTGGTCGACGGGCGGCGGGTCGACGTGCACTACCGGGACCTCGACGCCGTCGAGCACGAGGTGGCCGAGGCCCGGGCGGGCCGCTTCCGCTGGGAGCCGCTCATGTTCCACCTCGCCGGGATCCCCAGCTACCTCGTCGTCGCCGAGCTCGCCGTGAACCGTGTGCTGCGCGGCACGGCCCCCGTGGTCGACGGCTACCCGGACGCCCTGCGCGAGACGGCCCCCGCGCAGTGGTGGAGCTTGGCCGATCTGACCCTCGGGTACGCCCGCGACGGCCATGTGCCGAACGGCGGCCGGACCGAGGTCACCGGCGCGGTGTCCGTCGCCGCGATGCAGACCGCGCACGCCGTGCTGGCCGCCCGCGGGGAGTGGGTCACCAACGAGAAGCGGCTGCTGGCCCGCGCCGGACTGCGCGGCATCGACGCGGTCCTCGAGGACCCGGACCTCGCCCGACTCGTGGACCGTGCCCGTGAACTGCTCGGGGCCGCCGTGCGCGCGGACCCGGCCTAGCGGGCGCGGCCCACTGGAGGAGGCCCCGGCTGACAGAGGCCCCGGGGCCGGGCCCCGCCCAGCCGGAACGACCGTGCAGGGCGCCAGCCCGTGCCCGGGCCGTCGGTCACGACCAGCCGGACCGTGTCCACCCGGGTGCGCAGTGGCAGGGCCGCGGCGAACCGGGGCGCGGGCAGCTCGTCCGTGCCGGGGCCCGCGGCGAGGGTGAGGTGCGGGTCGAGGCCCTCATGCCCGAAGACGCCGCGGTAGGGCACGACTCCGGGCCAGCGTTCGCGCAGCGCCTTCGTCAGCGCGCGCAGCGGCTCGTCCGGTTGGGGGGCCAGGTACAGCACCCCGGGCCAGCGCCGGAGTGCGGGGAACGCGAGGGTGAACGGGCGTGTGGCCGCGAACAGTTCGGCCAGGGCCGCTCCGTCCGCAGGGGTGATCCGGGGCAGCGGCAGGAACGGGTAGAGCAGCGTGAGGTGCGGCTCCGACCCGGTGCGCACCAGCGCCGCCGCCTCCGGGACAGGCACCGAGAGGGCCGTGTCCCCCGCGGCGTCGGGCCAGCCCTCATCGTCCCGGTCGGCCCCGTCGGCCCGGTCGGCACGTCGCGCCCCGGCGTCCTCGTCCGTCATGCGCCCAGTGTCACACCGGGCGCGGCGGGCCCGTCCCCGCGCCCCTTGTGGGGCGGGGCGCGAGAACGGGCCGTTCGGGAGCCGGCCGGCTACAACTACGGCAACGGCTGCGCCTGCACCTACGGCTCGGGCTACGGCTTCGGCAGCTCGCAACCCGGCGCCGACAGGTCGATCTTGTTACCGGTGCCGACGCACGGCACGATCCCGTACGTCTGCTGCGCGTAGTTGATGCCCTCGCGCACGGTCACCTTGCCGTTCTCGTCGACCTCGCACGGGTTGTTGTCCGTGCACTCCTCTCCGCTCTCGTTGCCGGTGTTGTTGACGGCGACGACCTTGCCGCTCGCCTGGTCGACCACCGGAGAGCCGGAGGTCCCGCCGATCGTGTCGCAGGCGGAGGTGTAGCGGACCGAGTCCTTCCAGGTCCACTCACCCTCCTTGAGGCGGTAGGCGAACCCGTCGACCGAGCAGTTGTAGATCTTCTTCCAGTAGCCGGAGACGACGCTGATGGCCGTGCCCTGCGCGGGGTGGTCGGCCGACAGCTCCAGGGCCTTGATGCCGTAGGAGCTCTCGATCTGTTCGTAGGTGCTGGTCAGTTCGTACAGCGACACGTCCGTGTCGGTCATCGTGCCGTACGCGACCTTGCTCGCCTTCAGCGTGGCGACCTGGCCGCCCGAGGCGTCCAGGAGGCCGAACGTGCGGGACGAGGGCTGGTCGACGACGACCTCGCCCGGGCCGGGGAAGCCGGACTCCAGGCAGTGGCCGTTGGACATCACCAGGGCCGGGTCGGTCGGCTGCGAGTCCGGGACCCGGACGACCGAGCCGGAACAGTTGCTCAGCGCCACCGTGCCGGCGAAGCTGACGGCCTTGGAGTCGACCTTCGCCGGGTGCCGGAGCGCGGACGCGTCGCCGAGGGCCGAGGCCGGGGCGGCGGTCGCGCCGAGCAGGAGCACGCCGAAGAACGCGCCGACGAGAGACTTCTTCATGTGGGGGGTTCCTCTCCCATGGGTGAGAGTGGTGCGTCGAACGCCATGTTTTGGCATGAGCATTGTGATGGCGTAAGGCTCAGCGGACAACAGTGCACCCTCAGCGAACGGAAGTTGACCCATCCCCAGACCGCACCGCCCGACGGAAGAGGCGCCCCGCCGCTAGTCTCGCCCCATGCCCGCCGTCGCCCCCGCCGACCTGATCGTCACCGGATGCACCGCCCTGCGGCACACCGACCCCGACGAGTCCGACCCCGGACGGGGCGCCGACGGGATCCACTTCGTGCCGGACACCGCCGTCGTCGTACGAGAAGGCGTCATCGCCGCTCTCACCGACACCGCCACCGCGGCCGCCCTCCCCGCCGCGTCGCGGATCGACGCCCGGGGCCTGGTGGCGCTCCCCGGTCTCGTCAACTGCCACACCCACAGCCCCATGGTGGCGCTGCGCGGCTACGCCGAGGACCTGCCCGAGCAGGAATGGTTCAACGACCGGATCTGGCCGGTCGAGTCGAATCTGACCCCGCGTCTGGTCGCCCTCGGCGCCCGTCTCGCCTGCGCCGAGATGATCCGCGGCGGCGTCACCTGCTTCGCCGACCACTACTTCGCCATGGAGGCCGTCGCAGGCGTCGTCGAGGAGACGGGCCTGCGGGCCGACCTCGGCGAGGCGTTCTTCTCCTCGCAGGGCGCCGAGGGCCGCGCTCGCTCCCTCGACTTCGCGCGGTCACACCGCGGCCGGGCCGGCGGCCGCATCACGACCTCCCTGGCCCCGCACGCCCCGTACACCGTCGACGACGAGGACCTCGCCGCCACCGCGGCCCTCGCCCACGCGCACGGCCTGCCCGTCCACCTGCACGCCGCCGAGAACCGCGCCCAGACCGACACCGCCCTCGCCCGCCACGGCCGCACCCCCGTCGAGACCCTCCGCCGCACCGGCATCCTCGACACCGACGTGCTCATCGCGCACGGCACCGGGATCCTCGAGCGCGACCTGCCCGCCCTGCGCGCGGCCGAGGGCCGGACCGCCGTCGCGACCGCGCCCCGCGGCTACCTGAAGTTCGGCTGGGACACGACCCCCGTCCGTGCGCTCGTCGGCGCGGGCGTCCACGTCGGCCTCGCCACCGACGGCGCCGCCTCGAACAACACCCTCGACGTGTGGGAGGCGATGGCCCTGACCGCGCTCACCCAGAAGCGCCACGAGGCCGACCCCCGCTGGCTGACCGCCCGTCAGGCCCTGTGGCACGCCACGCTCGACAGCGCCCGTGCCCTCGGGCTCGGCGACCGCATCGGCTCCCTCGCACCGGGCCGCCGGGCCGACCTCGTCCTCGTCGACCTGAGCGGGCCGCGCACCCAGCCCGTCCACGACCTCGCCGCGACGCTCGTGCACAGCGCCCGCGCCGACGACGTCCGTACGACGATCGTCGACGGTCGCGTCCTGATGCACGACGGAGAACTGACGACCGTCGATGTGCCCTCCGTGCTGGGGGAGTTGCGCACTCTCCTGCCCGACCTGCTGGAACGCGTCCCCGGCCGGCGCATCCAGGAGTACGACACCTGAGCGCGGGCGGTGGCGCGCCCCACCGGCCGGAAAAATCTTCGGCGCGAGCGATGAGTTCCGTACGCGCCCGCGGTCACCCCTCGGAGAGACCCCTATCCGAGGAGGACCCATGGGGCTGCCGGACGTGGTCACGCGCGAGGAATGGCGCGCCGCCCGCGAGGAACTGCTCGCGCTGGAGAAGGCGGCGACCCGTGCGCGGGACGCACTGAACGCGCGGCGGCGCGAGCTGCCCATGGTCGAGATCGACAAGCTGTACGTCTTCGAGGGCCCCGACGGCAAGAGCGAACTGCTCGACCTGTTCGAGGGCCGGGACCAACTCGTCGTCTACCACTTCATGTTCGCGCCCGAGTGGGAGGCGGGCTGCCCCAGCTGCTCCGGATTCCTCGACCAGATCGGCCACCTGGCGCATCTGCGGGCCCGCGGCACCGCGTTCGCCGCGGTCTCCCGCGCGCCGTTCACCAGGATCCTGCCGTTCAAGGCGCGGATGGGCTGGACGGTGCCCTGGTTCTCCTCGAACCTGAGCGACTTCAACCAGGACTTCGGCACGACGGTGGAGACCGGCGGCTGCCTCCAGGAGCGCCCGGGGATCAGCTGCTTCCTGCGCGAGGGCGAGCGGATCTTCCACACGTACTCGACGTTCGACCGGGGTCTCGACGGCATCGGCTTCACGACGAACCTGCTCGACCTCACGGCGCTGGGGCGACAGGAGGAGTGGGAGCGGCCGGCCGGCCGTGCGTCGGCGCTCGGCGCGCCCGCGGGCAGCAGCGGGGTCCGCTACCACGACGAGTACCTCGACTGACCCGGCGTCCGCGTCACGTCACGCGTCACGTCACGTCACGCGTCACGTCACGCGTCACGTCACGCGTCATGTCACGGGCCGTCAGCTCTGCGGGCGGACCGTACCCGCCGGGCGGGACCACGCCGGCGTCGTCCCCGTCACCCGGCACAGGGCCAGGTACAGCGGGATCGGCGGCGTGTACGGCACCGCGCCGTCGGGGCAGTGGATGAGATCGGGAGCGCGCCGGGCGTCCGGCACCAGCGCACCCGCCGTGTACCGGGCGGGCGCGGGCCACTCCAGGGCCACGTCGGAGTCGGAGGGCACGAGCCACCACCAGTGCGCGCCGTCGGCGTAGACACAGCCCATCCGGGGCAGCCGCCGCGTCATCGCGCGCGCGAAGTCCTCGGGGACGGCCACGGCGTCGCAGCCGAGCGGTGCGGTCATGCCGTCCGGGACCCCCAGGCGCACGGGCGGCACGGAGGACGGCACGTGCCGCCGCCGCGCGAGGCCGACCAGCGAGTCCAGGTGCATCGTCCGCGTCGTCACCACGCCCATCCGTTCCCGCTCAGCACGCTCGTCGTTCTCCGTCCGCCTGGTCGGGGCGGACGTCCATCAGGTCACCAGGCCCAGTCACCCGTGCCGGAGACGTCGGGCACGGGGCCCGGGCCCGCGGCCGGGCCGCCGTCGCGCGGCAGCTCGGCCCATACGAGAAGGCCGGGGCCGGTCTCCTGAGCGCCCCACGCGCTCGAGACGGCCGCCACGAGGAGGAGCCCCCTGCCGTGCTCCTCCTCGGGCGCGACCCGGCCGGCCGGGGCGGCGACCCCGGGCATCCGGCCCTCGTCGCGCACGGCTATCCGTACGCGGTCGCCCGCGTCGTCGCTGACCTCGTGCAGCTCGCACCGGATGCGCCGGCTGGCGGTGTGCACGATCGCGTTCGTGACGAGCTCGGACACGACGAGAGCCGCCGCGTCGCAGGTGTCCTCGCACGCGCCCCAGCCACTGAGGTGGGTGCGCGTCATGTGCCGGGCCTGTGCGGCGGAGCCCGGATGGGGAGCCAGTTCGAAGCTGCTGCGGCGGGCCGCGGCCGGGGGCCCCGGTGGGGTACCCGGACGGTCACCGAGCGTAGCTTCGCCGACTGCTGTTCCTAAGGGCGCGGACGGAGTCACGCTTGCCACTATCTCCCCGTCGTGAACACTTGGCAAGAGCCACTCTGAAAAGTGCAGAGTGCAGTGTGCCGTTCGGAGCGGACATGGCACACTGCTCGCAACAGCTCGTCGCGCGGCGCCCATCGGGGTGAACCGCGGGGAAACGGCCGGTGACCTGAAGGTTCCCGGCCTTCTTCCGCGGCTGGAACTCGACACAGGGACTACTGGGAGGGCAGGGGCGTGAGCGAACCGCGGTCCGCGCCGACGGTCGGCCAGGTCGTGCTGGGCCGGCGCCTCCAGGACCTGCGGGAGAGCGCCGGACTCAAGCGCGAGGAGGCCGCCCGCGTACTGCGCGTGACGGCCGCGACCGTCCGCCGCATGGAGACCGCCGAGGTCGCCCTCAAGATCCCGTACCTCCAGCTCCTCCTGAAGTCCTACGGCGTCGGGCAGGACGAGGCCGAGGCCTTCGTCCGCCTCGCCGAGGAGGCGAACAGGCCGGGCTGGTGGCAGCGCTTCCACGACATCCTGCCCGGCTGGTTCTCGATGTACGTCAGCCTGGAGGGTGCCGCGTCACTCATCAGGTCGTACGAGCCGCACTTCGTGCCGGGGCTGCTCCAGACCGCGGACTACGCGCGTGGCGTGCTCAGATCCGGGGCGGTCGGCCGGGCCCTCGTCGAGGACCCGGGCATCGTCGACCGCCACGTCGACCTCCGGATGCGCCGCCAGGCCCTGCTCACCCGCGAGGACGCGCCCCGCGTCTGGATGGTCATGGACGAGACGGCGCTGCGCCGCCCCGTCGGTGACGCGGACGTGATGCGCGGCCAGGTCGACCGCCTCCTCGAGTCGATGGAGCTGCCCAACGTCACGCTTCAGGTCGCGGAGTTCGCGTCCGGGCCCCACCCGGGCACGTACGGACCCTTCGTCCTGTTCCGTTTCGCCATGCCGGAGCTCCCGGACATGGTCTACAGCGAGTACCTGACCGGTGCCGTCTACCTGGACGCACGCCCCGAGGTGGCCACCCACCTGGAGGTCATGGACCGCATGGCGGCGCACGCCGCGACGGCACAACGCACAAAGGAGATCCTCCGCGATCTCCGCAAGGAGCTGTGAATGGACCGGATCAAGGACCGGATACGAGGCGTCGACGGCGAGCCCGTCTACAACGGCATGCCCGCCCGCGAGCTCGGCAGCGAGGGCTGGCACAAGCCCTGGAGCGGAGGCAACGGGGGCAACTGTCTGGAGGCCATGAAGCTGGCCGACGGGCGCGTCGCCGTGCGCCAGTCCTCCGACCCGGACGGGCCGGCGCTCATCTACACCCCGGGCGAGATCACCGCGTTCATCGAGGGCGCCAAGGCGGGCGTGGCGGACTTCCTGCTGTCCTGACGCGCCGCCGCACCGTTTACCCGCACCGTTACCCGTACCGGTGACACCCCGCTCCGGCCCGGGCTCAGGCGGGGAACCGGTGGACGTCAGGCCGTCATCGGCCGGTCGTGCGCACCGATCGGGGCCGGCAGCACCGTCGACCCCGTCAGCCAGCGGTCGACGGCCGCGGCGGCCGCCCGGCCCTCCGCGATCGCCCACACCACCAGGGACTGCCCGCGCCCGGCGTCCCCGGCGACGAACACCCCCGGCACCTCCGTCGCGAAGTCCGCGTCCCTGGCCAGCGTCCCCCGCGCGTCCACGCCGAGGCCCAGCTCGTCCACCAGCCCCCCGGGCCGCCGCTCCGGGCCCTGGAACCCCAGCGCGAGCAGCACCAGATCGGCCGGCAGCACCTGCTCGGTGCCGGGCCGCGGCCGGCGCCCCGCGTCCACCTCCACCAGATGCAGCTCCCGCACCCGGCCCTCGCCGTCCCCGGCGAACCGCAGCGTCGACGCCGCGAACAGCCGGGCGTCGGCGTGCGCCAGCGGTGACTTCCCGAGCGCGTGCGCCTCCTCGTGCGCGGGAGACAGGCGGTACAGCTTCGGATACGTCGGCCAGGGTTCGGCCTCGTCGTCGCGCAGGTCGCCCGGCCTGCCGTAGATGTCGAGCTGGGTGACCGACGCGGCCCCCTCGCGGATCGCCGTGCCCAGACAGTCCGCGCCCGTGTCGCCGCCCCCGACGATCACGACGTGCCGGCCCCGGGCGTCCAGCGGGGACGCGGTCAGATCGCCCTCGCACACCCGGTTCGCCGGCGGCAGGTACTCCATCGCCTGGTGGATGCCGGCCAACTCGCGCCCCGGCACGTCCAGTTCCCGCCACTCGGTCGCCCCGGTCGCGATCAGTACCGCGTCGTGCCGCGCGCGCAGTTCGGCCGCGCCGAGGTCCCGCCCGATCTCCGTCGACGTACGGAACCGTACGCCCTCGTCCGTCAACTGCCCGAGCCTGCGCTCCAGTCGGGCCTTGTCCATCTTGAACGACGGGATGCCGTACCGCAGCAGCCCGCCGGGCCGGTCGTCCCGCTCGTACACCGCGACCGTGTGACCCGCGCGGGTCAGCTGCTGGGCCGCCGCGAGCCCGGCGGGACCCGAGCCGACCACGCCCACGCTCCGGCCCGAGAGCCGCTCCGGCGGGCGCGCCGCGACGCGTCCCTCCTCCCAGGCCCGGTCCACGATCGCCAGCTCGACGTTCTTGATCGTGACCGCCGGCTGGTCGATGGCCAGGACGCAGCCGGCCTCGCAGGGCGCGGGACAGAGCGTGCCGGTGAACTCGGGGAAGTTGTTCGTCGCGTGCAGGCGCTCGCTCGCGGCCCGCCAGTCGTCCCGCGCCACCAGGTCGTTCCACTCCGGGATCAGGTTCCCCAGCGGGCACGCGTCATGACAGAACGGAATGCCGCAGTCCATGCACCGGTCCGCCTGTGCGCCGATGATCGGCAGCAGCCCGCCGGGGACGTAGACCTCGTCCCAGTCGCGCACGCGCTCCTCGACGGGACGGCGCGGGGCCTCGCTGCGGGGGGTCCTGAGAAAGCCCTTGGGGTCGGCCATGGCCGTCTCCCTCTGCGGTGGCGCTCCGACGCCGGGACGCCGTGGCTCGTCTCGCCACGATACGTCCGTCCCGGCGGCGCGACACCCGGGGCGAGCGGCCCCCGGACCCGGGCCTCAGGTGAGAGCGAGGACGAACGAGGCCGACGCGGCGAGCGCGGCGCCGCCCCGGATGTGGTTCCAGCCCACCCACTCGCGCTGGTAGGTGCTCCAGTACGCGGCGCTGCTCTGCGACTCCTCGTCCCCGGCCAGCTTCGCGAGCGCGTCGTTGCGCGGGATGTTCGCCAGCACCGTCACCCCGAACGAGCCCGCCAGATACAGCGCACAGCCGAGCAGCAGCTCCACCGTGCCCTGCTCGGGCCAGAGCACGAACGTGACGACCGCGATCACCGCGCACAGCACGGCGGCCCCGAGGAACACGATCATGAACGCCGGGTTCACCGCCGCGACGTTGACCGCGTTCATCGCGGCGATCCCGCGGTCCGGCGGCAGGGCGCCCAGCCCCCGCATCACGAACGTCGAGAACGCGACGAAGACCCCCGCGGAGAGTCCGCACCACAGGGCGCCGAACACGACGAGCACGAAGTACGGTCCTTCGATCATCCCAGCCCCCTCGACCGACGCGGCCCGATGCCGCCCCAGGATCATGCCCCAGTCCCCGGGGGCGGGACAGCGGTTTCCGCGGGTTCCCGGGCCGGCTCGGTCCTTGCGGGGCGCGGCGCTGCTCATGCCCGTCGCGTGCCTGTCGCGTGGCCGTCGCGTGGCCGTCTCCTGCCCGGCCGGGGTCCCGCGGCAACCCGGCCGGCACCGCCCGCGGCGGCGCGGTCCGCGCCCGGCATCATGGACCCGTGCGAGTCCAAGCGATCACCTGGGAACGGCTCGGCGACGCTCTCGCCGAGCGCCTGCTCGACCTGACGCCCGCCGACGGCGGAACCCGGCCGCGGGTCGCGTTCGACGGGGCCCCTGCCGCCCGGCCCGGCGAGCTCGCCGCCCGGGTCGCCGAGGCCCTCCGGGTCCGCGGCCGCGCGTCCCTGGCCGTCGCCGCGGACGGCTTCCTGCGCCCCGCCTCGCTCCGCCTCGAGTACGGACACCAGGACACCGAGGCGTACTACAGCGGCTGGCTCGACACGGGCGCCCTGTGGCGCGAGGTCTTCGGCCCCCTCGAACCGGGCGGCAGCGGCCGGATCCTGCCCGACCTGTGGGACCCGGTCACCGACCGGGCGACCCGCAGCGACTACGTCGAACTACCGCCCGGCGGGGCTCTGTTGCTGCACGGCCCCCTCCTCCTGAACCACTGGTTCCCCTTCGATCTGACCGTGCACATCAGCCTCTCGCCCGGCGCCCTGCGCCGCCGCACCCCCGACACCGAGCAGTGGACCCTCCCGGCCTTCGCCCGCTACGACGACGAGACCGGACCGGCAGCCGCGGCCGACGTCGTCATCCGCGCCGACGACCCCCGCCACCCGGCCTGGAACGCCCCCGACCAGCCGTAGACGTCCAGGTCACAGCGATGACATGCGGCCCGGAGGGACCCCGGCGAGAATGAGCAACGGCGCCGGGAACCCTCACGTCCACCTTCGCCCCGGCATCGGGAGGCACCACCATGACCACCGCCGCGGACATCATGCACTCCGGCGCACGCTGGATCCCCGCCCACGAGACCCTGGACCGCGCCGCCCAGTTGATGCGCGAACTGAACGTCGGAGCCCTGCCCATCAGCGACGAGCAGGAGCGGCTGTGCGGCATCCTCACCGACCGCGACATCGTCGTCGGCTGTGTCGCCATGGGGCACGACCCGGCGCAGGTCACCGCCGGTGACATGGCCCAGGGCACGCCACGCTGGATCGACGCGAGCGCCGACATCGGCGAGGTCCTGCACGAGATGCAGGACCACCAGATCCGCCGACTGCCGGTGATCAAGGACAAGAAGCTCGTCGGCATGATCAGCGAGGCCGACCTGGCCACGCACCTGAGCGACGACCAGATCGCCGCGTGGGTGGAAAGCGTCTACGCCAAGAACTGACCCCGCCGGTGGGCGTGCGTCCGCGGGCGGCAGGTCAGGCCGGCGGGCGTGCGCTCCTGCCCGGTACGGCCACCGAGAAGGCGCCGTCACCGGTCACCCCGTAGATCACCTGGCCCACGCGCAGCGGCCCGGTCCCGCTCGGCGTGCGCTCGTCGATCGTGCCGCCCTTGCCGCCCTTGCCGTCCTCGGCGTCCGCGCCATCGGGGGAGACGGGCGGTCTCGTGCGCCAGCGCTCCCTGCCGGTCCGCGTGTCGATCGCGACGACGCTGCTGTCCGGCGTCGTCGCGTACAACAGGCCGCCGCTCACCGTCGGTTCGCTGAACACCCGCAGCTCGCGCGAGGTCGTCCACAGCGGCTTGCCCCGCTTCAGGTCCAGCGCGAGGACGATCTCGTTCGCGTAGTCGAAGATGTACATGGTCTCGCCCACGACGAGCGGCGGCGCCTCGGGCTCGACGGCCCAGGGGAAGTCCATCGAGCGCACCCGCCCCGATGTCAGGTCCTGGACGAAGATCCGCGACGAGACACCCGAGTCGTTCTCCCACCGCGCGTAGTAGGCGTGGTCGCCGTGCACCGTCGCCAGCCACAGATCGCCCTTGGGCGCGTCGACCCGGCCCACCGTCCGGCCCGTGCGCGCGTCGACCCGCGCCACGGTGCGCACCCCCTGCTTCTCCCTGCGCAGGTCGGCGACGATCGTGCCGTCTGCTCCCGCCTGCAACGGCCCGGCATTGTCCGAGGTGAACGTGCGCCGCCACAGCTCCTTGCCGCTGCGCGGGTCGAACGCCGCGTACGTGGCCGTGGGCCCCGGCCCCAACTCGCCCAGCTGCACGACGAGTACGCCGCTCATCAGCGCGAAGTCGGCGTGCGGGCCCTTCTTGCGCCACAACAGGCGCCCCGTGTCGGCGTCGTACGCGTCGACGCCCTGGGAGCCGTCCCCGCTGAAGGTGAAGACGAGGCCCTCCCGCGCCGCCACCACGGGGTCGGTCACCGAGCCGCCCGTCCGGCCCGCGTCCCGCATCGGGACCTTCCAGTCGATCTTTCCGGTCAGCGGCTCGACCCGGATCAGCGTCGTGGTGAACGAGGAGCAGTACACGCCCTCCGGCGACGGCGTGCAGCTGTACGAGTCCGGCAGGGACCCCATCATGTCCGACCCGTCCCCGCTGTCCCCGCTGTCCCCACCGTCCCCGCCGTTCTTTCCGGCCTCGGGCTTCTCGGTGAGGCTCGTGTGCCAGGCCCGCCAGCCCGCGGGCGTCCCCGCGGACGGCGCCTCCTGCCGCGCCGCCGTGTCCTCGCCACCGGCGCCGTCGTGCAGCGCGACCGAGATACCGGCGGCTGCCACCAGGACCACGGCGAGCGCACTGGCCGCGACGGTGATCCGACGCCGCCGCGAGGCGCGCGGGGGAGTGGCGCCCACTGCCGCGCCGCCTCCCGCGAGGGTCGTCCCGGCCGCCCCTGAGGCCCCGCCCGCCAGACGTGGTGTGCCGTCCGCGTCACCCGGACCGCGTCCGTCGTCCTGCGGCGGCGTGACCGGGGTGGCGTCGGCGGAGTCCGCGGGCCGCGCCGACGCCGGGGATGCCAGGGGGGTGACGCCCTGCGAGCCGGCGCCGGTCCCAGCGCCGGTCCCGGTCCCGGTGCCGGCACCGGTGTCGACGGTGAGCGCGAGAGTCGGACCGCCCGACGCCCCCTGCACCGCGGGCCCGTCGCCGGGATCCCCCTCGGGCATCGCGGCCAGCGCGTCCCGCAGCGCGTCCGGCGTCGGCCGGTCCTGCGGCGCCTTCGCGAGGCACGCCAGCACGAGCGGCCTCAACTCCGCGGGCAGCGCGCCCAGTTCCGGCTCGTGATGGACGGTCTGGTAGGCGGCCAGATACGCGTTCTCCGCCTCGAACGGGCTGCGGCCCGTCGCCGCGTACACGAGCAGCGCGCCGAACGAGAACACGTCGACCGGCGGCCCCACGTCCCGTGGACTGCTGAACTGCTCCGGTGCCATGAACGGCGGCGACCCGAGCACCATCCCCGTCTGCGTCCGCACATCGCTCTGCGCCGCCCGCGAGATGCCGAAGTCGATGACCCGCACCGCTCCGTCGGACCCGTCAGGATCGGATCCGCCCTCGTCGTCCTTCCCCGAACCGAGCAGCAGCACATTGCTCGGCTTCAGATCCCGGTGCACGACCTCCGCCCGGTGGATCTCCCGCAGCGCCTCCGCCAGCTCGACCCCGAGCCGGCGCAACTGCGGCCGGTCCAGGACGCCCTGCTCGGCGACCCGCTGGGCGAGCGTGTCCCCGGCGACGTAGACCGTTGCCATCCAGGGGAGCTCCGCCTCCGGGTCCGCGTCCACGACCGGCGCCGTGAACGCCCCGCTCACCCGGCGTGCAGCCCGCACCTCCTGCCGGAACCTGGCCCGGAACTCCGGGTCGTCCGCGTACTGCGCGTGCACCACCTTGACCGCGACCGCCCGGCCCGACGAGGTGCGGGCCCGGTACACGACCCCCATGCCGCCGGTGCCGATCCGCGACTCGATCCGGTAGCCGCCGACCGACTCGGGATCGTCCTCCCGCAAAGGCATCGCTCACCTCCCCCGTCCCCCGTGGATCAACCACTCGCTTGTGCCCGCGCCCGCCCCGGGCGGCCTCCGCCGACCCGTCCGGCGCGCCGGACGGTACACACTAGTGCGCGTCGTACGCGCGTCCGACGCCGTCACAGCCACCCGTTGCGCTTGAACCCCCGGTAGACGACGAGACAGATCCCGGCGATCACCGACAGCATCAGCGGATATCCGTATCGCCAGTGGAGCTCCGGCATGTGGTCGAAGTTCATGCCGTAGATCCCGCAGCCCATCGTCGGCACGGCCACGATCGCCGCCCACGCGGTGATCTTGCGCATGTCCTCGTTCTGCGCGACCGTCACCTGCGCGAGATGGGCCTGGAGTATGGAGTTGAGCAGTTCGTCGAAGGCGGCTATCTGCTCGGCCGCCCGCAGCAGGTGGTCGGACACGTCGCGGAAGTACGCCTGTGTCTCCTGCGGCACCGAAGGCAGCGGACGGCTCGCCAGCTCCAGCACCGGGCGGGACAGCGGGACCACCGCCCGCTTCAGCTCCAGCAGCTCGCGCTTGAGCTGGTAGATGCGGCCCGGGTCGACGCGCGCCCCGTTCTGCGCGAAGACCGCCGTCTCCACCTCGTCTATGTCGGCCTGGAAATCGTCGAGCACCGTCAGGTAGTCGTCCACCACGCCGTCCGCGACGGCGTGCAGCACCGCGGCCGGCCCCTTGGCGAGCTGCTCCGGCGCCGCCTCCAGGTTCTCCCGCACCGGTCCCAGTGAGCCGTGCCGCCCGTGTCGCACGGTGATCACGAAGTCGCCCCCGACGAACACCATGATCTCTCCGGTGTCGACGACCTCACTCGTCGCCGTCACCTCCGAATGCTCCACGTAGCAGACCGTCTTGAACACCGCGAACAGCGTCTGCCCGTACCGCTCCACCTTCGGGCGCTGGTGCGCGTGCACCGCGTCCTCCACGGCGAGCGGGTGCAGGTCGAACAGCTCGGCGACCTCCGCGATCTCCGGCTCCGCCGGCTCGTGCAGCCCGAGCCAGACGAACCCCTCCCCGGTCTCCCGGACCCGCTTCACCGCCTCGGCGAGGTCGGCGCCGCCGCCCGTCTCCCGCGCACCGTCCACGTACGTCACGCAGTTCACCACCGCGGACCCGAGAGGGGAGCGGGCCGGGTGGCTCAGGTCCACCCGGGGGCGACGGCGCGCCAGCCCTGCCATCCTGCGCAGCCCACCCACCCTGCGCAGGCCGCCGACCTTCCGCAGATTGCCCGCCATCGACATGCTCGGCTCCTCGTGCCGGTTCCTCACGTGACCGTGTCGTCCTCACGCGCTCGTGCCTGACCGGGCCGCTCCGTCGAACGGGCGACCTGGCGAGCCAGTCTGCCAGCGAACACCGACAACCCGTCAGGGCCTGTGGGAACGGAGGATTCCGTTCCGAAATGTCCGGTGTGGACGGAGGCTGCTGCGATGATCGGGTCATGATGCGATCCGGCGGCCACGCCTACCTCCTGGACAACCAGCAGCCCGAGGCGGGCCAGCGCTTCGACTCCCTGTCGACGCTGTTCGACCCCACGACGTTCCGGCACATCGAGCGGCTCGGCATCGGTTCCGGCTGGCGCTGCTGGGAGGTCGGGGCCGGCGGCACGTCCGTCGTCTCCTGGCTGGCCCGCAAGGTCGGCCCCACCGGCCGGGTCCTCGCGACCGACATCGACACCTCCTGGCAGCACAGCATCCCGCGACCGCCCGTCGAGGTGCGCCGCCACGACATCGGTGCCGACGAGCCGCCCGCCGAGTCCTTCGACCTGGTGCATGCGCGGCTCGTCCTCGTCCATGTCCCCGACCGGGAGCGGGCGTTGGCGACGATGATCCGTGCCCTGCGGCCCGGCGGGCGCCTCCTCCTGGAGGACGCCGACCCCGGGCTCCAGCCCCTCCTGTGCCCCGAGGAGCGCGGCCCCGAGGAGCAGCTCGCCAACCGCCTGCGCCACGGCTTCCGCTCCCTGCTCGCCAAGCGTGGCGCAGACCTCTCCTACGGCCGCAAGCTCCCCGGCCTGCTGCGCGCCGCCGGACTGCGCCAGGTCGAGGCGGACGCGTACTTCCCCCTGGCCTCGCCGGCCTGCACGGCCCTGGAAGCGGCCACGGTCGAGCAGATCCGCCCGTCGCTCCTGAAAGCGGGCCTGGCGACGAACGAGGAGATCGACCGCCACCTCGCCAACATCGCCACCGGCACGATGGACCTGGCCACATCCCCCCTCATCTCG
>NZ_WWIA01000614.1 GCF_009870065.1 Streptomyces sp. SID5785
TTCTTGAAGCCGTCGACGGCGGCGGTGACGATGCGTTCGGGGTGGGCGGCGGTGGAGACGAGGCCGGAGAGCGTCATGGAGACGTTCTGCATGTAGGCGGCGGGGTGGGTGAGGTTGTAGGGGTCGGTGGGGTTGAGGCCGCGGGCGAAGTTGACCAGGCCCGCGGTGCCCTTCAGCACACCGCCGACGACGTGGGTGAGTTCGGTGTTGTAGGCCTTGTAGCCGTCGACGAGGGTGTTGCCGAGGCGGTCGAGGGGCGGGGGTTCGGCGGGGGCGTGCGCGAGGGCCGCCTTCACCTTGCCCTGGGCCTCACCGGCGGCGGTGTTGCGCTGCTTGCGGGCCTCGGCGAGCTTGCTGTACGCCTTCTTGACGTCGGCCTTGCCGGGGTCGTGGAACGGCTCGGGCTTGGGCCCGGGGTCCTCGTTCGCCTTGACCTTCGCGTTGTAGGCGTCGACCTTCTTGTTGTACGCGTCGACCGCGTCGTCCGAGGCCTTCTTGCCCTTCTTGTAGAGCTCGACGGCTTCTTT
>NZ_WWIA01000615.1 GCF_009870065.1 Streptomyces sp. SID5785
GAGGGGGGTGCGCTGGAGATCGGGGGGCGGCTCCCCGTGAACACGGGTGGGGGTGGGCTCTCGGAGGCCTACGTCCACGGCTTCAACCTCATCACCGAGGGGGTCAAGCAGCTGCGCGGGACCAGTACCGCGCAGGTTCCGGGGGCGCGTTCCTGCCTGGTGACCGCGGGCGAGGGCGTCCCCACCTCAGCCCTCCTCCTCACCGGAGGCGCTTGATGCGCGGGGCCGCACACCAACCCCGCCAGGGGCGCGGGACGCCATCCATCAGCG
>NZ_WWIA01000616.1 GCF_009870065.1 Streptomyces sp. SID5785
ACCGGGTGGACAGCGACACCGTCACCTTCGTCGGACCGTGCTTCGCCCCGCCCACGGACGCGGACCGCTGGACGCGGCCCGCGGACGCCGAGCACGTCCTCCTGGTGTCGCTGGGCTCGGCGTACACCGACCGGCCGGAGTTCTACCGTGCATGTCTGCGGGCCTTCGGGGATCTGCCGGGCTGGCACGTCGTCCTCCAGATCGGGC
>NZ_WWIA01000617.1 GCF_009870065.1 Streptomyces sp. SID5785
GGGGAGTTGTTGGGCGAGTTGGCGGTAGGTGAGTCCGGGGCGCCAGGAGGGGAGGTGTATTTCGTAGACGGAGAAGGGTGCTTCGTGGACGGGGCGGTGTCCGCGGGTGGTCATCCAGGTGTCGTCGTGCCAGGTGTGGTGGCTGGTGTGGGTGCGGGAGGCGGTGGCGGGGGGTGTTTCGGTGTGGCGGGCCATGGGGTCGGCGCGCAGGGTGTGGGTGCCGTCGGGGCGGGTGATGTCGAATTTGTAGAGTTCGCCCTCGTCGATGCCGGGCACGAACAGTTCCCAGACACCCGACGAGCCGAGCGAACGCAGGGTGTGGGCCGCGCCGTCCCAGCCGTTGAAGTCGCCGACGACGCGGACGCCGCGGGCGTTCGGCGCCCAGACGGTGAACCGGGTGCCGGTGATGCCCTGGTGGGTCATGGGGTGGGCGCCCAGGGCCTTCCAGAGCTGTTCGTGCCGCCCCTCGGCGATCAGATGCAGGTCGAGTTCGCCGAGGGCGGGGAGCAGGGCGTACGGGTCCGGGGTGCGCAGGGTCGTGCCGCCGTAGGCGATCTCCAACGCGTGGGGCTCGCGGGGCTCGTGGGCTGGGGCAGACGCGGTCGAGTCGGCCCGGTCAGGCGTGTCCGTCAGGTCGAGCAGGGCTGAGAAGAAGCCGTCGCCGTCGTCGTGGAGCGGGTGGCTCGTGCCGTCCGGGAAGTGGGCCGTGACGGACGTCGCGTGAGGGCGCCAGGCGCGGAGGGCCGTGCCGCCGCTGGGGGCGGGGTGGGCCCCCAGCACGTCGTGGGGGGCGTGGTGGGTGCCCGTGAGGAGGCGGTGCCGGTCCTCGGCGGAGAGCGGGGCCGGGCGGAGCGGCGGCGGGGGTTCGGTCGGGCGGGCGGTCACTGGTGGGGCCTCCTTGGGTGCGGCGCGCCGTGGGGGCTTCTGTCGGTGCCGGGTGCGCCTTGCGTCGTGGCGGGTCGCGCCGTTCCCCGCGCCCCTGACGGGGCGCCTGCCGGTCAGCGGGTGGACAAGTCGGCCAGGGCTGCCAGTGGGACGTGGAGCCAGGTCGGGCGGTGCCGGGCCTCGTACAGGGCCTCGTAGACCGCCTTGTCCGTCTCGTACGCCCGCAGCAGCGCCGGATCCGCGCGCGGGTCGTGGCCGGACGCCGCCGCGTATCCCTCGCAGTACGCGGTGCGGCAGGCGCGGGCGAAGCCGGGGGCGTCGCCGCCCCGACTGCGTGCGGCGTAGTCGAAGGAGCGGAGCATCCCGGCGATGTCGCGGTGCGGCGGATGCGGCAGACGGCGTTCGGCGAGCGGGCGGGACGGCTCGCCCTCGAAGTCGATCAGCCGCCAGCCGCCGGACGGCTCCCGCAGGAACTGGCCGAGGTGCAGGTCCCCGTGCACACGCTGGGCCTGCCAGGTCCGGCCCCGCGCCGCCGGTGCCGTCAGGTCGGCGTACGCGTCGTGCAGCGCGGGCGCGTACGGCAGCAGCGCCGGCACCTGGCGGGCGGCCGCGTCCAGGCGCCGGGCCATCGCCGCCGCCAGCTCCTCGGTCCTGGCCGGGGTCAGGGTGACGGTGGGCAGCGCGTCGGCGAGGGCCGCGTGCACCTCGGCGGTGGCGCGGCCCAGTTCGCGGGCCTCCGCGGTGAAGTCGGCGCCGGTGGACCGGTGGTGCAGGGCGAGCTCCCAGCCGTCGGTCGCCCCCCGCACGTAGGGCTGCAGGACGCCGAGGGTGGTCGGTTCGGCCGCGCCTTCGTGCCCGGAGGCCTCGAACCAGGCGACCGGTGCCGGGACCCGGGCGCAGCCCGCGCGGGCCAGTGCGCGGGGGAGTTCGAGGTCGGGGTTGGTGCCGGGCCGGATGCGGCGGAAGAGCTTGGCGATGAGCCGGTCCCCGTACACGACGGAGGAGTTGGACTGCTCGGCGCGCAGGAGCCGCGGCGGGAGACCGGCCGGGACCTGGCCGTGCGGTCCGCGGTGGAAGCGGAGCGGGCCGAGCGCGCCGGGTGTGCGGAACCGTTCCAGCAGAACGGCCGCCCGGTGCGGGGCCTGGAGGGCGTCGTACACGGTCAGCCCGGCGAGCGAGCCGCGGGCGGGGTGTCCGATGACCGCCGGGGCGAGGTACGGCGGGACGAGCGCGTCGGCCCCGACGAGGAGCTGGTAGCAGTCGCCGGGGCCCTCGTCGGCCGGTGGCTGGTGCGCGCGGACCAGGAGGTGCAGCAGGGCGGTGCCCGGGAGCAGGGGCGTCACGGCGTCCAGACCGATCGCGGTGACCGGCCGCCCCTTGCCCGCGAACCATCTCTGCCGCGGCAGCCACTCCCGCAGGAGCGGGTCGAGGGAGTCGAGCAGTGCGGTGTGGTCCCCGCAGTCGGGGACCGTGCTGCGGGCTGCGCCTTCCGACATGGCGTCGCGTCCTTTCCCCGGGGGAGAGCGACGAGCGTGGTGCGCTAAGCAGGAGCGTGCCCAGGGGCCGGGCACGGAAACCGGGGCCCGGTACTCCGGGGCACTCCGGCCGGGCACGGTCTAGAGGCGTTCCCGGCGCAGCCGGAACCAGTAGAAGCCGTGTCCGGCGAGGGTGAGGAGGTAGGGGGGTTGGGTGATGGTGGGGAAGCGGACGCCGCCGATGAGTTCGACGGGGTGGCGTCCGGTGTGGGGGGTGAGGTCGAGTTCGGTGGGTTGGGGGAAGCGGGAGAAGTTGTGGACGCACAGGACGACGTCGTCGTCGGTGTCGCTGGTGTCGTGGGTGCGGCGGGTGGTGGGGGTTTCGCGGAGGAAGGCGAGGACGGCGGGGTTGGTGGAGGGGAGTTCGGTGTAGGTGCCGAGGCCGAAGGCGGGGTTCTGTTTGCGGATCTCGATCATGCGGCGGGTCCAGTGGAGCAGGGAGGAGGGGGAGGACATGGCGGCTTCGACGTTGGTGACCTGGTAGCCGTGGACGGGGTCCATGATGGTGGGGAGGGTGAGGCGTCCGGGGTCGCAGGA
>NZ_WWIA01000618.1 GCF_009870065.1 Streptomyces sp. SID5785
CTGCTCGACCTCGCGGTCAACGCCCTGGACGACGACGAGCACCTCGACAAGCTGCGCGGCTTCGCGGCCGACTCCGGCGAGGGCCGCTGGACCGTCGAGGCGGCCATCGACCACGCGGTGCCGCTTCCGGCGATCACGGCCTCCCTCTTCGCGCGCTTCTCCTCGCGCCAGGAGGACTCGCCGCAGATGAAGATGATCGC
>NZ_WWIA01000619.1 GCF_009870065.1 Streptomyces sp. SID5785
TGGGCAGGTCGTGGTGCGGTACGCGCGCCAGCTGGCCCGGCTGGAGCGGGACGCGCACGCGGCCCTCGGCATGGGCCCGGACGACGGCGCGACGCGGGTGACGGCCGCGGTCAACGCGGACTCGCTCGCGACGTGGTTCCTGGACGCGCTCGCCCGCGTCCCGCAGGACCCGCCGATCGCCTTCGAGCTGCACCGGGAGGACGAGACGCGCACGGCGGAGCTGCTGCGCGAGGGGCTGGTGATGGCGGCGGTGACCTCGTCGCCGGACGCGGTGGCCGGCTGCTCGGTGCGGCTGCTGGGCCGGATGCGCTATCTGGCGGCGGCCACGCCGGAGTTCGCGCGGCGCCACCTCGACGGCCCGCCCGGCGAGCGACTCGCGGCGGCCCCGGTGATGACGTTCGACCGCAGCGACGTGCTCCAGGACCGGTTCGTACGGAGCATCGGCGGTCCGGGGGCGCAGGGGGTGCGGCACGCGATGCCCACGTCGGAGGGGTTCGTCGCGGCGGTGGCGGACGGTCTCGGCTGGGGCGTGCTGCCCGAGGCGCAGGTCGAGCCGCTGCTCGACGCGGGCCGGCTGGTGCTGCTGGCGCCGGACCGCCCCGTGGACGTCCCGCTGTACTGGCAGCAGTGGAAGCTGGACTCCCCCGCGCTCGCGGCGCTGACGGAGTCGGTGACGGCGGTGGCGGCGCGCGCCCTGCGCCCCTGAGCAGGGGCCTTGCAGGGGGCCTTGCAGGTGGCCTTCTAGGGCGTGTCCTCCAGCCCGGAGAGCGCGATCAGCTGCTCCGGGGTGACGTCCGTGGGGATGGGCCGGGGCGCCGGGGTGCGCAGCGGCGGCTGCCAGCCCGCCTCCTCGTCCCAGGTGCGGACGGTGCGCGCGGGGGCACCGGCCACGACGGCGTGGTCGGGGACGGTGCCGCGCACGACGGCTCCGGCGGCGACCACCACGTTCCGCCCGAGGCGGGCGCCGGGCAGGATCACGGCGCCGGTGCCGATCCAGCAGCCCGGCCCGATCTCGACGGGCTCCATCCGGGGCCACTGCCGGCCGACGGGCTCGTGGGGATCGTCGTAGGAGTGATTGGTGGAGGTGATGTAGACGTACGGACCCATGTAGACGTCGCTGCCGATCCTGACGGTCGTGTCGGCGACGACATGGCTGCCGCGGCCGATGACGACTCCGTCGCCGAGCGTCAGGATCGGGTCGGGGCCGAGGTCGAGATCGGGCATCAGACCGGCGGTCAGGGTGACCTGCTCACCGATGATGCAGTGCGCGCCGAGCCGGATCCAGGGCTCGCCGAACACGGTGCCCTGCGGGAAGGCGAGCTTGGTCCCGGCCCCGAGGGCGCCGAAGGCGTAGCCGCCGGTCTGCTCGGCGGTGACGGCGCCGCGGCGCTGCATCCAGCGCCAGCCCGCCTGCACGGCGCGATGGGCGAGCCCGCCCCGGGCTGACCGCCCGCGCGGCGACGAGAACACGTTCCGGTTCGTGGGCACGGCGCCACGTTACTCACCCGTACGGCAGGGCCCCACCTCGACGACCTGTGATCTTCACCCCACGGGTACGGTTCGCTCGTGCGCGCCGCAGGCACCGCGCACGCGGACGTACACGAGTGGCAAGGAGCACGAACGCATGGCCCACGAGGCAATCGTCGCCGGGTTCGGCGGCAAGGAACCGAAGCTGGACCAGGACGCCTTCACGGCGCCGAACGCCACGCTGATCGGGGACGTGACGCTGCACGCGGGCTCCGGCGTCTGGTACGGGGCCGTGCTGCGCGCGGAGTACGAGCCGATCGTGCTCGGCCCGGGCAGCAACATCCAGGACAACTGCACGGTGCACGTCGACGCCGGCTTCCCGGTGACGATCGGCGAGCGCGTCTCGGTGGGGCACAACGCGGTCCTGCACGGCTGCACGATCGAGGACGACTGCCTGGTCGGGATGGGGGCGACGGTGCTCAACGGCGCGGTGATCGGCGCCGGTTCGCTGGTCGCGGCGCAGGCGCTGGTGCCGCAGGGCATGGTCGTCCCGCCCGGCTCGCTCGTGGCGGGCGTGCCCGCGAAGGTGCGGCGCGAGCTGACGCAGGAGGAGCGCGAGGGCATCCAGCTCAACGGTGCGGTGTACGTGGAGCTGGCCGGTCAGCACCGGACGATCCACGAGGGCCCCGGGCGGTCCGCGGAGGCGGGGGCCTGAGTCCGTCAGTCGGCGGCGGGCACCGGGTCCTGCTCGGTGTCCGCCGCGGCCGCGGCCTTGGCCGCCCGGCGCTTGACGACGAGCATGGTGGCGATCCCGAAGAGGACGGCCGCACCGAGGCCCACGTAGGAGAACCGCTTGAGCCAGTCCTCGGCGACGACCCCGATGTAGTAGATGACCGCGGTGGTGCCGCCCGCCCAGACGACTCCGCCGAGGAAGTTGGCGACCAGGAACTTCCAGTACGGCATGTGCAGCACCCCGGCCAGCGGACCGGCGAAGATGCGCAGCAGGGCGATGAAGCGGCCGACGAACACGGCCCACATGCCCCACTTCTCGAAGGACCGCTCGGCGGTGGCGATATGGGCGGGCCCGAAGTGCTTCGGGAACTTGGCGCCCAGTTTCGCCAGCAGCGGCCGGCCGCCCTTGCGCCCGATCGCGTAGCCGATGGAGTCGCCGATCACGGCGCCGGCCGTCGCACACACGCCGAGGATGACCGGGTTCACGTCGCCGTGCTGGGAGGACAGCAGGGCCGCGGAGACGAGGACGATCTCGCCGGGCAGCGGGATGCCGAGGCTCTCGAACCCGATGACGCCCGCCACCAGCGCGTAGATGGCGACCGCCGGGATCGTGTCGAGCCATTCCTGGACGTGCAACGCCGTCGCCTCCCGTACCCGTGCGGTGTGTCCCCGACGTGCGCTCCCCCGGGGCGCGCACGTCGGGAAGCCTACCTGCTCGGACGGTTCAGCCGTTCGGCCGCAGCGTCCACACGACGGTCATCTCGCCGGTGACGGCGCCGTCGGCGCGCGTGATGGCGATGCTCACCGGGAACTCGGGGCGCTCGCCGGCGTCCAGCTCGGCGACGACGTCGGCGGCGGGGCGGCCGAGGGTGGCGGTCGCGGTGACCGGGCCCATGGCGAGCTTCTTGTAGGCGATCTCGGCACGGACGGCCAGCGGCACGGCGCGCGAGAGCTGCTCGCCGAACGCGGCGATCACGATGGCGCCGCTCGCCGACTCGGCGAGGGTGAACATCGCGCCGGCGTGCGGGCCGCCGACGTGGTTGTGGTAGTCCGCCTGGTCCGGCAGCGCGACGACGGCCTTCTCGGGCGTCGTCTCCTGGAACTCGAGGTTCAGGGTCCGGGCCATGGGCACGGTGGCGGCGAGCATGTCGCCGATGGACATCTGGTCTGCGCTCATGCCGCGAAGGTTACCCACGAGTAGCCCTTCTGGCCATCCCCGGGCCGGACGCCGTGCGCTCCCCGCGCGCGTGGCCCGCCCGCGCGAACCGTTGCACGTCCGGTACAGGGCAGGGACACCAGCGCGCCCGTGACCCTCTATCGTTTACGGCCATGTGGCCAGGAACGCAGCCGCCCGGGGGCGAGCAGAACCCGCAGGATCCCAACAATCCCAACAACCCGCAGAATCCCGGCAATCCGCCGACACCCAACCCGTACCAGCAGCCTGGGTACCAGCAGCAGCCGAACCCCTACCAGCAGCCGGGGTACCAGCAGCAGCAGCCCAACCCGTACCAGCAGCAGCCTGCGTGGAACGCGCCGACGACTCCGCTGGGTGCCCCGCAGGCACCGAAGGGCGGGGGCGGCGGCAACCAGACGAAGATCGTCGCCATCGTCGCCGCGGCGGCCGTGGTCGTCGCCGCCGGTGTGACGGGCTTCCTGGTGCTCGGCGGTGACAAGGACGACGACGCCAAGGGCAAGACCGAGAAGAAGACGCCCGCCGCGTCGCAGTCCGCGAGCGCCGAAGCCAGCGCGAGCGCCTCGGCCGGCGCGAACCCGCGCGGCGGGGACAACGAGGTCAAGCCGGTCGTCGAGGGCTGGCAGACCGTCGTCAACGTCAAGCACAAGACCGTGTTCGACGTGCCCGCCGACTGGGAGGTCAGCTCCAGCGGCTCGGACCAGATCATCGGCTTCGAGTACGACTACAAGGGCAAGGGCGGCAAGAAGGAGCACGGGACGACCACCGTCTCCGCGCCCGCCTCCTACAAGTCCAAGTGGTGCACCGAGGACTCCGACAAGGACGGCCGCGACGAGGACACCTCGCTCTCCGGCGTCGGCACCCGCGGGGAGAACGGCGCGAAGACCGCCAAGCAGGCCGCGGAGAACCGCGTCCCGTGGTGGATCTACGGCGGGTACACCGAGCCCTCCACCAAGGCGGTCAAGGTCGAGAAGGCCCAGGACTTCACCAACGAGCAGGGCATCAAGGGCAGCCTGATCGAGGCGCACTCCGAGGGCACCCCCAAGAAGGGCAAGTGCGCGAGCGAGGGCAAGGCCATGGTCTTCGCCTTCCAGAACGGCGTCGGCGACTTCGTGTCCTGGGACCTGTGGGCCGCGAAGGGCGTCAAGGGCGAGGTGCCCGACGCCACGATCAAGAAGATCGTCAACACCGTGCGCTACTACGAGGACCCCGAGGCCCAGTAGCGGCCGTCGCGGCCCGGCGTCCGGGAACGGACTTGTCGACACGGGTGTGCGGCGGCGATAGTCCCTGAGTGACCGAAGCCGCCGCCTCCCCGTCCGACCAGCCACGACGCCCACGCCGCCCGGCGTGGGCGGGGCGCAACTACACCCTGCTCGCCGTCTCGGCGTTCGTGACGACGCTCGGCGCGCACGGCGCCCTGATCGCCTCGGCGTTCGCGGTGCTCGACGCGGGCGGAGACGCCGGTGACGTCGGTCTCGTGGCCGCCGCCCGCACCCTGTTCCTGGTGGTGTTCCTGCTCGTGGGCGGCGCGGTCGCCGACCGGCTGCCCCGCCACCACGTCATGGTCGCGGCCAACGCACTGAACTTCCTGTCGCAGGGCGCCTTCGCGCTGCTCGTGCTCCAGGGCGATCCGCAGCTGTGGCAGATGCTGGCGCTGAGCGCGCTCGGCGGCACCGGCCAGGCGTTCTTCAACCCGGCCGCCGAGGGCATGCTCATCTCCTCCGTCTCCGGCGAGCAGGCCAGCCGCGCCTTCGCCCTGTTCCGCATGGGGATGTCCGGCGCCGCGGTGGGCGGCGCGGCCCTCGGCGGTGCCATGGTCGCGGCGCTGGGCCCCGGCTGGGTGCTCGCGGTCGACGCGGCGGCGTTCGCCGTGGCGGGCGGGCTGCGCGCCTTCCTCGACATCAGCCACATCGCCGAGCGCACGGCGGGCGGCGGGCTGCTCGCCGACATCCGGGAGGGTTGGCGCGAGGTCGTCGGCCGGCCCTGGCTGTGGACGGTGATCGCCCAGTTCTCCGTGGTGGTCGCCGTGGTGGGCGCCGCGGAGTCGGTGTTCGGGCCGCTGGTCGCGCGCGACGAACTGGGCGGGGCGGGGCCCTGGGGCCTCGCGCTCGGCGCGTTCGGTTTCGGCACGATCTTCGGCGGTCTGCTGATGATGCGCTGGAAGCCGCAGCGGCTGCTGTTCGCGGGGTCGCTCGCGGTCTTCTCGCTCGCCCTGCCCTCCGCGGCGCTCGCGGTTCCGGTGCCGCTGCCGGTCCTGGTCGCCGTGATGTTCGTCAGCGGCGTCACCATCGAGATCTTCGGCGTCTCCTGGATCACCGCGCTGCACCAGGAGATACCGGAGGACAAGCTCTCCCGGGTCTCCGCCTACGACTGGTTCGGCTCGGTGGCGATGGTCCCCCTGGCGACGGCGCTCGCGGGCCCCGCCGAGGCCGTCTTCGGCCGCAAGGAGTCGCTGTGGGGCTGTGCGGCCCTCGTCGTCGTCGCGACCACCGCGGTCCTGTTCGTCCCGGACGTACGCAACCTGCGGCGCCTCGATCCCGCGCCGGTCACGGGCGGCGCCCCGGTGGCCCCGGCACCGGACCAGGCACCGGCTCCGGCTCCGGCTCCGGCTCCGGGGCCGGCGGACCTCACCCCACGCTGAACGAGCCGCCCGGCGGCAGCGGGGACGGCATCGCCCCCTCCTCGGTCACCGGTCGCGCCCGCCCGACGAAGCGGCGCAGCGCGGCCCCGTGCTCGACGCGCGCGGGGAACGCGTCCCGTGCCGTGCGCCGGGCCAGCTCCGCGACGTCGATCGCCTCCTGCGAGGCGACCAGGACGGCGTTGCCGAAGCGTCGGCCGCGCAGGACCGCAGGCTCGGCGACGAGCGCGAGCTGCGCGAACACGGAGGCGAACGTGGCCAGTTGGGAGCGGAGGAAGGCGAAGGGGGCGCCGTCGGCGAGATTCGCGGTGTACGTCCCGCCGGGCCTGAGCACCCGCGCGGCCTCGCGCGCGTAGGCCTCCGTCGTCAGATGGGCGGGCACCTGGGAGCCGCCGAACACGTCGGCGACCAGCACGTCCACCGAGTCCTCGGCCGCACCGGCCAGCCGGCGGAGGGCGTCGTCACCGTGGACCGTGACGCCCGCGCCGGCCGGCAGCGGCAGCTCCTCGGCGATCAGCGCGAGCAGGGCGCGGTCGGCCTCGACGACGTCCTGGCGCGCGCCGGGCCGGGTCGCCGCCACGTAGCGGGGCAGGGTGAGGGCGCCGCCGCCGAGGTGGAGCACGTCGAGCGGGCGGCCCGGCGCGGCGGCGCAGTCCAGGACGTGCCCGAGCCGCCGGGCGTACTCGAACTCCAGGTGCGTCGGTTCGTCGAGGTCGACGTACGACTGCGGCGCCCCGTCGACGGTGAGCAGCCAGGCCCGGCGCCGGTCGACATCGGGCAGGAGCTTGGCGGTGCCGTGGTCGACCGTACGGGTGACGGGGACGGGCTCGGGATCGGCGGCTGCGTTCACCCGCCCATTGTGCCGGGCCCCGGACGGCGGGCGGCTGCCGCACCGTCCGGGGCCGGGGCCCGCGGTCACCGCACCGCGGTCACAGCACCTCGGTCACCGTGCCGGCGCCGACCGTGCGCCCGCCCTCCCGGATCGCGAAGCCGAGACCGGACTCGAGCGGCACCTCCCGGCCCAGCTCGACCGTCATCGTGACGGTGTCGCCGGGCCGCGCGACGCCGCCGGCGCCGAGGTCGACGTCGCCCACGACGTCCGCCGTACGCAGATGGAACTGCGGCCGGTACCCGGTGGACAGCGGCGTGCTGCGACCGCCCTCGCGCGCCGACAGGACACGGACCTGCGCGGTGAAGCGCCGCGCGGGCCGCACGCTGCCGGGCTCGGCGACCACGTGCCCGCGCCGCACCGTGTCGCGGGCCACGCCGCGCAGCAGCAGCGCCACGCTGTCCCCGGCCTGCGCCTCCTCCATCGGCCGGCCGAAGGTCTCGACACCCGTGACGACCGTCTCCGGGTCGTCCCGCCCGTCGGCCCCGTACACGCGGACGCGGTCGCCGACGCGGACCCGGCCGCGCTCGACGGCGCCGGTGACGACGGTGCCGCGACCGCTGATCGTCAGCACGTTCTCGACGGACAGCAGGAAGGGGGCGTCGACGTACCGCTCGGGCAGCGGGACGTAGGTGTCCACGGCGTCGAGCAGCGCGTCCACGGCGGCGGTCCAGCGCGGGTCGCCCTCCAGGGCCCGGAGTCCGGAGACGCGGACGACGGGGACGGCGTCACCGCCGTAGCCGTGCGCCGAGAGCAGTTCGCGCACCTCGAGCTCGACGAGGTCGGTCAGCTCCTCGTCACCGGCGTCGGCCTTGTTGAGCGCGACGACGATGTGGTCGACGCCGACCTGACGGGCGAGCAGGACGTGCTCGGCGGTCTGCGGCATGATCCCGTCGAGCGCGGAGACGACGAGGATCGCCCCGTCGAGCTGAGCCGCACCCGTGACCATGTTCTTGACGTAGTCGGCGTGGCCCGGCATGTCCACGTGGGCGTAGTGCCGGGTGTCGGTCTCGTACTCGACGTGCGCGATGTTGATCGTGATGCCGCGCTGCGCCTCCTCGGGCGCCTTGTCGATGCGGTCGAACGCCACGTACCGGGTGGTGCTGTCCGCGCCGCGCTCGGCGAGGACCTTGGTGATGGCGGCGGTCAGCGTCGTCTTGCCGTGGTCGACGTGGCCCATGGTGCCGATGTTGAGGTGCGGCTTGGTGCGTACGTATGCCGTCTTGGGCATGGCTGGGGGTTCCTTCCGGAACAGAAAAGTGAGGCCTCCTGTGCGTGAGGCGGGGACCCCTGAGCCGTACCGACCCTCCCCCTGCGGGGTCCGCCGGAATGTCCGGAGAGGGTCAGCGTCGCGCGCCGTCGACGGCTGCTGCGAGGAGGGCGGCAGCCTGAGCAGCGCCCGCGACTGCGGGCGTAGCTGCGTGTGCGGCGTGCCGGAACATGAGGCAGATCATCGCCGATGCGGCGGCGGCCGTCGAACCATTTTCAGTGCGGGGCGCGGCAGTTGCCCCGCGGTCGGGCTCAGCGAGCCGGCCCGCGCAGTGCCTCGCGCACGGAGAGCGGGGCGAGCACGTCACGGTGGTCCGCGACGAAGGCCCGCACGGCGTCGGGGTCGGTCCTGGCGTACTCGCGCAGGCTCCAGCCGATGGCCTTGCGCAGGAAGAACTCCTGGTCACCGGCGCGGCGCAGGCAGTACGCGAACAGCCGCCCGGTGTCGGTGGTCTCCTTGCGGCGCAGCTGGTGCAGCAGGGCGGTGCGGGCGAGCCAGATGTCGTCGGATCCGATCCAGCGGTCCATGTCGGCGGTGAGCGCCGGGTCCGCGGCGACGAGTCCGCCGACGGTGTGCACGGCGAGGAGGTCCACGGTGTCCCACCACGCGCGCGAGGTGATCAGATGCCGCGCGACCGGCAGGAACGCGGAGGTCAGCCGGGTCCGGTACCGGCGCAGGTAGTCGATCGCGAAGTACGCGTACTCGCGCTCGGGCAGCTCCCAGCAGCGCAGGGCGACGGCGGTCAGGTCGTGTGCGTCGGGGCGCGGGGTGCCCGCGAGGACCTCGCGCGTCCGTTCCTTGCGCACAGGCTGGGCGAGACCGAGGAAGGGGGCGACGTCCTTCATGTAGCGCCGCATCGTCACGGCGCGTTCCGGGTCGGCCGCGGCGCCGAAGACGACGGGCAGCCGGGCCAGCAGGGTGTCGGCGAGGGCGCTGGGCGGCGGGACGCTGACGGACATGCGTGCTCCTCCCCCGCGGCGGGCGCGGGCGGAACGGATCGGTGACGACGTACGGAACAGCCGAAGAAGTGAGACACAACCTACGGCGATCTTACGGAGGGGTCGGTTAGTCTCCCCGGATGTTCGAGACCGTCCCCGCCCGTCCCGCCGGGTTCGCCGCGCGCTGCACCAGGGCGCTCCTGTCCCCCTGGTCACGGCTGTCACTCCTGGTGGTGCTGCTGGCGGCGGGGGCCACGACGGTGCTCCTGTTCGAACCGCAACGGCTGCTCCAGCAGGGCTGGCCGCCCGAGGTGAACGGGGCCGCGGCGGTGGTCCTGTTCGCGGCGGCGTACGGGCTGTGCACGGTGGCCTTCGTGCCGCGGCCGCTCCTGAACCTGGCGGCGGGTGCGCTGTTCGGGTCGCAGCTGGGACTGGCCGGTGCGATCGGCGGGACGGTGTTCGGCGCCGGGATCGCGTTCGGCCTGGGCCGCGCCCTCGGGCAGGACGCCCTGCGGCCGCTGCTGCGCGGGCGCTGGCTCGAGGCGGCGGACGGCCAGCTCAGCCGGCACGGTTTCCGGTCGATGATGGCGGCCCGGCTGTTCCCCGGCGTGCCGTTCTGGGCGGCGAACTACTGCGCGTCGGTGTCGCGCATGGGCTGGGTCCCGTTCCTTCTCGCGACGGCGCTCGGCTCGATCCCCAACACGGCGGCGTACGTGGTGGCGGGCGCCCGCGCCTCGACGCCCACGTCCCCGGTGTTCCTGGTCGCGATGGGCTTCATCGCCCTGACCGGGCTGGCCGGTGCGGTGGTCGCCTGGCGCAAGCGGCACGCGTTGCGCGCACGCTGAGGACCGGGCCGCCCGCCGTCGACCGAGCACCTCGCGCGCGTGGCGACGTCGCGCCCTGCGCCTACTGCTCCGGCCCGGAGGCGGGGCGGTAGCAGGCGATGATGACGCCGGAGGCCGTGGGGGTCGCGTCGGCGACGTCGAACGCGGTCGGGGCGAAGCCGTCGGCGAACAGGCGGCGCCCGGCGCCCAGGACGAGCGGGTGGATGCAGAGCAGGTACTCGTCGACGAGACCGAGCGGAGCCAGCGACGCGATCAGCGCGCCACTGCCCATGATGTGCAGGTCACCGCCCGGGGTCTTCCTGAGCTCGGCGACCGCCGCGGGGACGTCCGCGCCGAGCAGGGTGGAGTTCGGCCACGGCAGGGGCTCGGCGAGGGTGTGGGACGCGACGTACTTGGGCGCGCCGTTGAGCGCGTCGCGGAACGGGCCGCCCTGCGCGTTCCAGTGGCCGAGCACGTCCTCGTAGGTGCGGCGCCCCAGGAGGTACCCGCTGCCCGCGGACAGCCGCTCGCCCCACGCCCGGGTGATCGCGGCGTCCCCGGCCCGCTCGGCGGCCCAGCCGCCCCGGGTGAACCCCCCGCGGCGGTCCTCGTCGGCGCGGCCGGGTCCTTGCATGACACCGTCCAGAGTGACGTGGTTGATCACGACGATCCTCATGGCGCTCCTGATCCCCTTCCGGTCCCGACGGCGGCCTCTGGCACGCACCGCACGTGAGGGGGACCGCGGGCGGCGGTGAAACTCATCGGCCGTCGCCCGACGCGGCCCTCCCGGCCGGGACCCGGAGGAGGGAGAGCTCAGGACGCACCGACGCCTGGAATTTGAAAATCAAACCATGAGGGTGGATCGCCCTACACTGGGCGCATGTCCGCTGCCGCCAAGGACCCGCGCCCCTGCTCGATCGCCGACACCCTGGCCGTGGTGGGCGAGAAGCACTCCCTGCTCGTGCTCCGCGAGGTGTGCCTGGGCAACGGCCGCTTCGACCGGCTCGTGCGCAACATCGGGGCGCCCCGCGACATCCTCGCCGCGCGCCTCAAGCGGCTGGTCGAGGCCGGGGTCCTGGAGAAGGTCGCCTACCAGGAGCGGCCGAAGCGCTTCGAGTACCGGCCGACCCCGGCCGGCCTCGAGCTCGAACCGGTGCTGATGACCCTGATGGCCTGGGGCGACCGCCACCTGCGCGACGGCGACCGTCCGATGGTCCTCGCCCACGACTGCGGGCACGACCTGCGGCCCGTGGTGACGTGTGCGGCGTGCGGCGAGGCGGTGCGCCACGAGGACATCAGCGCGCATCCGCAGACCCCGGGCTGGACCACCGCCGGCCCCGAGGGTCTCTGACCCCCGCGCCGTCGGCCCCGGAGGCGACCGGACCGGCCGGGTCGCCCCGGTACACGTCGAGCCGCCCGCACATGCCGAAGCGGCCGCGGGCGGAGGGCAG
>NZ_WWIA01000620.1 GCF_009870065.1 Streptomyces sp. SID5785
GCACGAGGAGCGCGCCGCCGCCCTGCGGACGGCCGCGCTGGCGCTGGGCGTCGTGGCCGCCGCCGCGCTCGCCGTCGTGCGGTCCTTCCGCCTCACCGCGCCGCCGTCAGGACAGGGGGAGCCCGATGTCAGCGAGAGATGACCGGCCCGGCCGGTCGCTACCGGGGCGCGACCGGTCCCTACCGGGGCGCGGCCGCCGCGCGGGCGGCGACCGGCTCACCGACCAGATCACCGTCTCGCCCCTGCTGCCCGCGCTGCCGTACGCGGTGATGATCCTCGTGGCGGTCGCGGAGACCACCACCCCGCCGGGCTTCGGGATGCTCTCCCTGCTCGCCCTCGGCCCGGCCTTCGCCGGTCTGGTCGGCACCCGGTGGCGCACCGCCCGGATCGGCGTGATCGCCGCGCTCCTGTGCCCGCTGCTCGCGCTCTACGACGGCCAGCTCGGCCGGCGCCGGGTCTACATCGCCCTGCTGTGCGTCGCCGGGGTCACCGCCGCCGGGCTCGTCGCCGTCGTGCTGCGCGAGCGCAGGGACGCCGAGCTCGCGAGCGTCCGGTCGATCGCCGAGGTGGCCCAGCGGGTGCTGCTGAGACCGGTGCCGCGCGTCGCCGGACCGCTGCGGATCGCCGTCTCGTACACGTCCGCCGTGGCGCGGGCCCGCATCGGCGGCGACCTCTACGAGGTGGTGGCAGGACCGGGCGGCACCCGGGTGATCATCGGCGACGTGCAGGGCAAGGGGCTCGAGGCGGTGGAGACGGCTGCGCTGGTGCTCGCCGCGTTCCGCGAGGCCGCGCACGACGAGCCGGACCTCGACGGGCTGAGCCGGCGGCTGCAGCGGGTCGTCGACCGCGAGCTGCACGGCGAGAAGTTCGTGACCGCGCTGCTGGTCGAGGTGACCGGCGCGGGCCGCGAGGTGACGTTCCTGAACTTCGGGCATCCGGCCCCGATGGTGCTGCGCGGCGACGGCGCGACGCTGTTCCCCGAGCCGCCGCGGTTCGCACTGCCGCTGGGCCTCGGGGTGCACGGCGGGGACGATCCGGAGCCGTACACCGTGGCGTTCGCCCCCGGCGACCAGATCCTGCTCTACACGGACGGGGTCAGCGAGGCCCGCGACGCGGACGGCCGTTTCTACCCGCTGGCCGAGCACACCGAACTGCTCAAGGCCACGGACCCGGAGGCGGCGCTGGAGGACCTGCGCCGCGACCTCGTGCAGCACGCGTCCGGTCCGCTGCACGACGACGCGGCGATGATGCTGCTGCGCCACCGTGACGAGCGGGTGTGACGCGCGGCTCCCGGTCACTATCCTGGCGGGCAGACGGCACAGGGGGAGGCGTCAGGTGAACTGGATCTGGTTGGTGCTCATTCTGTTCTGGACGGGGGGCTTCGCGTGGGCGGCGGACAACGTCCGCACCGCGCTGCGCCACCGCCACGAGCGCAGTCTGCAGCGGATCGAGGCGGCGAAGGAGGAGCGCCTCGCCCTGGAGGCGGCGAACCGGCCGCCCGAGCCGGTGTGCGGCTGCACCCACCATCTCGCCAAGCACGACAAGCAGGGCCGCTGCCACGAGCGCGTGGAGGTCCCGGTCGCCTGGGACGAGAACAAGAAGCCGCTGCGCTTCGAGGCGGACCGGTGCAACTGCCAGCAGTACGTGGGCCCGCAGCCGCTGTCACAGGTCTACGCGGAGGACCTGACCGACCTGGCCTGAGCGGAGGCGGTCCGGACCGGCGCCCCGCGCGTCGCGCCGCGGCGGGCCGCGCCTACTATCGCCGACGACAGTGACGTCAGGGCAGGAGAGGAACGTTCATGCGTGCTCGGAGCATCGGTGCGGCCGCCGCGACAGCGCTGGCGGTGGTGGCTGCCCGGGACCTCGTCCAGAAGAAGCACGCGCTGCTCCGGAACTTCCCGGTGATCGGGCACGCCCGGTACCTCCTGGAGACGATCGGGCCCGAGCTGCGCCAGTACGTCGTGACCTCCAACGAGGAGGAGCGGCCCTTCAGCCGCGACCAGCGGACCTGGATCTACGCCTCCGCCAAGGAGGAGAACAACTACTTCGGCTTCGGCACGGACGTCGACGTCGAGCACGTCCAGGGCAAGGCCTACCTGAAGCAGCGCACCTTCGCGGGCCCGCTGCCCGACCTGCACGACCCGCAGGCCCCGCTGCCCTCCGCGAAGATCCTCGGCGGCCCGCGCGGCCGCGCCGGGGCCTTCCGTCCGGCCAGCGTCGTGAACATCTCCGCGATGAGCTTCGGCTCGCTCTCCGGCGCCGCGATCACCGCCCTCAACAAGGGCGCCGCGCTGGCCGGCACGATGCACAACACCGGGGAGGGCGGCCTCTCCCCGTACCACCGCCAGGGCGGCGACCTGATCCTCCAGATCGGCACGTCGTACTTCGGCTGCCGCAACGACGACGGCACGTTCAACCTGGACAAGCTCAAGAAGGTCGTCGCGGGCGCCCCGGTCAAGGCCCTCGAGATCAAGCTCTCGCAGGGCGCCAAGCCCGGCCTCGGCGGCCTGCTGCCGGGCGCCAAGGTCACGGCGGAGATCGCCGGGATCCGCGGCATCCCGGCCGGGAAGGACTGTGCCTCGCCGTCCCGGCACACCGCGTTCCACGACGTCGACTCGCTGCTCGACTTCGTCGAACTGCTCGCCGCCGAGACCGGTCTGCCCGTCGGCATCAAGAGCGCCGTCGGCGAGACCGACTTCTGGCGCGAGCTAGCGACCCTGATGGCGCGCGGCGACCGCGGCGTCGACTTCATCACCGTGGACGGGGGTGAGGGCGGCACCGGCGCGGCCCCGCTGATCTTCACCGACTCGGTGTCGCTGCCGTTCCGGATGGGCTTCTCGCGGGTCTACAGCACCTTCGCCGAGCGGGGCCTGACCGACGACATCACGTTCATCGGCTCGGGCAAGCTCGGCCTGCCGGAGAACGCCGCCGTCGCCTTCGCGCTCGGCGTCGACATGATCAACGTCGGCCGGGAGGCGATGCTGTCCATCGGCTGCATCCAGGCCCAGAAGTGCCACACCGACAAGTGCCCCACCGGCATCGCCACCCAGGACCCCTGGCTGGTGCGCGGCCTCGACCCGGCGTCGAAGTCCACCCGGGCCGCCGTCTACCTGCGCACCCTGCGCAAGGAACTGCTCAAGGTCTCCTCGGCCGTGGGGGTGGCTCACCCGGGCCTCATCACCGCCGACGACATCGAGATCATGAACGGCGACTACGACGCCCGCACCCTCGCCGGCGTCTACGGCTACAAGGACGGCTGGGGCGAGCTCGGCGCCGGGCTCGCCCGTGACATCACGGCGCTGCTCACCGGCGGCGACGAGCCCCGCGCATAGCCTCCCGCCTTCCTGCCGCCGGCCTCCTGCCTCCTGTCGGCCCCTGCCCCCGGTTCTGTCCCGGGCCGCGGGGGCCGCTGCCGTGGCGCCGCCTCTCTCCGTCCGTCCCACCCCCTGCGGGCACCGGCGCCGGAGAGAGCGAGCTTATTTACATAACGCTTGTTATGTCTTCCGCTACCCTGGTCCTATGACCCCTGAGAACGAGGACACGGCCGCGGACGGTGCGGGATGACGTCCGCCCCCGTCCCGGGCGTACGGACCCGCACGGCCCGCCCGGAGGACTACGACGCGATCGTGCGCGTCGCCGACGCCTGGTGGGGGCGGCCGGTGACGGCCCTCCTGAACCGGCTCTACCTGCACCACTTCTGCGACACCAGCCTGATCGCCGAGACGGAGAGCGGCGAGCTCGCCGGGTTCGTCATCGGCTTCCTGTCCCCGTCGCGGCCGGACGAGGCGTACATCCACTTCACCGGCGTCGCCCCCGGGATGCGGCGCACCGGGCTCGCACGCTCGCTGTACGAGCGGTTCTTCCGGCTCGCCCGCAGCGACGGCCGGTCGGTCGTCCGGGCGGTCACGTCGCCGGACAACGCACGCTCCATCGCCTTCCACGAGGCGCTGGGGTTCACCTGTTCCGCACCGGTGACCGGCTACGACGGCCCCGGCCAGGACCGCGTGGTGCTGTCCCGGCCGCTGTGAGCCACGACGAAGGAGGCAGTCCCTTGACCGCACTCGACGAGCGGCGCTCCGCACGGGGCGTCGCGGACGGACGCCCGGCCGGGCTGTCCCCGCTGACGGCACTCGCCGTGGCGTTCACGCTGCTCTACGCGGGAATTCACGTCTACTGGGCCCTCGGCGGCACCTGGGGCGTCCCCCTGGCGGCGCGGCAGGACCCGGACACGCTCAGGGCCGCCAACTGGGTCGTGACCGTCATCATGCTGATCGGCGCGGCCTGGCTGCTCGCCATGGACCACCGCGTCGCACGCCGGGTCCCGGCCTGGACGGTGCTCGTGCCCGTCTGGGGCGGCGCGGTGATCTGCCTGTCCCACGCGGTGTTCGGCTTCGTGACGAAGGCCCTCTATCTGACGGGGGCGCACGGCGCCGTCGACTTCCCGGAGGCGACGGGCGTCGACGCGGCGACGCTCGCGCGCGACCATCACACGGCGGCGGTGCGGGACCTGTGGCTCTTCGAGCCGTGCTTCCTGGTCCAGGGGGCCCTGCTGGCGCTCGCCGGCCGTGCCTTCGCGCGCACCCCGGCGGGACGCCGCGCGTGGACGCTCTCCCTGCTGGCGGGCGTCGTCGTGATCGACGTCTTCGGCCTGCTGCTGGCGCTCACCGGCCGGCACGTGGCCCTGGGCTGACGCCGGGCCGAGCGGCGAGGCCGGCCAGATGGTCGTCCACGAGCGCGATCTGCCGCGCCGGCGGGAACGCGTCCGGTGCGAACAGGACCTGGACCACGAGTCCCAGGACGAACGCCTGGACGCCGGCCGCGACGCGCTCCGGGTCGCCCGCCGGCAGCTCGCCCAGGTCCTGTGCGGCGGCCACCCGGGCGCGCAGCGCGTCACGGCCGCGCGCGTACTTGCGCGCGTAGGCGGCCGTCAGCTCCGGGTCGGACAGAGCGTGGTCCCAGGAGGACACCCAGATGCGGTTGGTGTCCGTGGCCTCGCCGGTCAGCGGCAGCATGTCGAGCAGGGCGGCCCGCAGGGCGTCGATCCCGGGCTCCGCGGGACGCCGCGGCCGGGCCTCGGTGCGCTCCTCCAGGAGGTCCATGGCGTAGGCCACGAGGGCCTGCTTGGTGCGGAAGTAGTGGGTCAGCAGACCCGTGGTCGCGCCGAGCTGCTCGGCGACGGCGCGCAGGGTGAGCCCGGCGAAGCCGCGGGCGACCATCACCTGCCAGACGGCCGCCGAGACGTCGCGCCGGCGGGCCTCGTGATCTCCCTTGGTGCGTGGCATGACGCCACGTTATATTACCGTAACGCCCGTTGTGCGAATGGGGCGGGCGCGGGCCGCGGACCCGGCGGCGGTGATCACCGAACGGTGGCAGGCCGGGCGAAGTGTCCAGGATCTTCGCCGGTCCGTCACAACCTGGACGGCTTGCGCGGGTCACCGCCCCCGCCGCGTCGGAAAAGGGGAGATGTGAGAACGTGCAGGGCGTGAGTGAGACACCGAAGACCCTGCAGTACCGCTTCGACGGGCCCGAAGACGCCCCCGTCCTGATCCTGGCTCCCTCACTGGGTACCACCTGGCACATGTGGGACCGGCAGATCCCGGAGCTGGTCGAGCAGTGGCGGGTGTTCCGCTTCGATCTCCCCGGGCACGGTGGCGCGCCCGCCCACCCGGCGGGCTCCGTGACGGAGCTCGCCGCCCGGCTGCTCGCCACGCTCGACGAGGCCGGTGTCGACCGGTTCGGCTACGCGGGCTGCTCGCTCGGCGGGGCGATCGGCGCCGAGCTCGCGCTGCGGCACCCGCAGCGCGTCGCGTCGCTGGCGCTGATCGCGGCCTCGCCCCGGTTCGGCACCGCCGACGAGTTCCGCCAGCGCGGCGTCATCGTCCGCAGCAACGGACTCGACCCCATCGCCCGTACGTCCCCCGAGCGCTGGTTCACCACGGGCTTCGCCGCCGCGCAGCCCGCCATCACCGACTGGGCCGTGCAGATGGTCCGCACGACGGACCCGGGCTGCTACATCGCCGCGTGCGAGGCGCTCGCCGCCTTCGACGTGCGCGCCGAGCTCGGCGCGATCGGGGTGCCGACGCTCGTGCTCGTCGGCTCCGAGGACCAGGTCACCGGCCCCGCCGAGGCCCGTACGCTCGTGGCCGGCATACCGGACGCCCGGCTCGCCGTGGTCCCGGGCGCCTCCCACCTGGCCCCGGTCGAGCAGCCCGCGGCCGTCACCGACCTGCTGGTCCGGCACTTCTCCTCCGTGTGGCAGGCCCCGCAGGACACCGGTCGGCACGCGATCCCCGCGCCGCCCGTCAAGCCGGTCCTGAGCGCACCGCCGGCCGGGCCCGTCGCCGAGATCGCCCCGGCCGCGCACCAGCCGGAGGCGGCCGTGCGCCCCGACCGGTACGACACGGGCCTGAAGGTGCGCCGAGAGGTGCTGGGCGACGCGCACGTCGACGACGCGCTCGCCACGGCCGACGACTTCTCCGGCGAGTTCCAGGAGTTCATCACCCGCTACGCGTGGGGCGAGATCTGGGCCCGCCCCGGCCTGGACCGCCGGATGCGCTCGTCGGTGACGCTGACGGCCCTCGTGGCGGGCGGCCACCTGGACGAGATGGTCTTCCACACCCGGGCCGCGCTGCGCAACGGCCTGACCGCGGACGAGATCAGGGAGGTCCTGCTCCAGACGGCCGTGTACTGCGGGGTGCCCGCGGCGAACGCGGCGTTCAAGGTCGCCCAGCGCGTCATCCGCGAGGAGACGACTCCGCAGGAGTAGTCCGCGGTGCGGCGCCCGCGGCCGGTGCAGGCAGCAGGATGGGCCCATGAAGCTCACGAAGATGTCCCACTCCTGCGTCCGGCTCGAGAAGGACGGGCAGGTCCTCGTCATCGACCCCGGCGGGTTCTCCGAGCAGGACGCGGCCGTCGGCGCCGACGCGATCCTCGTGACCCACGAGCATCCCGACCACTTCGACGAGGCACGGCTGCGCGCCGGGATGGAGGCCCGTCCCGGCGCGCAGATCTGGACCCTGAGGTCGGTGGCGGAGCAGCTCGCGTCCGCGTTCCCCGGCCGGGTGCACACGGTCGGGGACGGCGACACCTTCACCGCCGCCGGTTTCGCCGTCCAGGTCCACGGCGAGCTGCACGCGGTCATCCATCCGGACATCCCGCGCGTCACGAACGTCGGCTACCTCGTCGACGACGGCGCGCTCTTCCACCCGGGCGACGCGCTCACCGTCCCCGGCCGTCCGGTCGAGACGCTGATGCTCCCGGTCATGGCGCCCTGGAACAAGATCTCCGAAGTGATCGACTACGTGCGCGAGGTCGAGCCGCAGCGCGCCTACGACATCCACGACGCGCTGCTGACCGATCTGGCGCGGCCGATCTACGACCGGCAGATCGGCGCGCTCGCGGGTGCCGAGCACCTGCGGCTGGCGCCGGGGGGCGCGGTGCGGCTGTGACGGCCGGGGCGCGAGCCGCCCCGGCCGTGTCGCTCGGTCAGGCCAGCAGCCCGAGCACCTCGTCGGTGCTGCCGAGCTCCGCGATGCGCGGGTAGATCTTGCCGAAGGTGTGCTCGTGGGCCGCGGCGTCCGTGTCGGTCGTCGCGTCCTCGACCACCAGCAGGTGGTAGCTGAGCTCGAAGGCCGAGCGCGCCGTGGACTCGACGCCGATCGAGGTCGAGATGCCGCACAGGACGATCTGCGTCACGCCGCGCCGGCGCAGCTGCAGGTCCAGCTCCGTCCCGGTGAAGGCGCCCCAGTGCCGCTTGGTGATCACGATGTCGTCGCCGAGCGGGCCCAGCTCGTCGGGGAACGCGGCGAACGCGGCGGGCGGCGCCTGGGTCAGGCCCGGCGTCGCGGCGCGGCTCACGGGCAGGTCGCCGCCGTCGGGCGACCAGGTGACACGCACGCGCACGACGGGCAGGCCCTTCGCGCGGAACGCGTCGGCGAGCCGCGTCGCGTTCTTCAGGACCGACGCGGAGGGGTGCGGGGCGGTCGGAAGGCCGAGGATGCCCTGCTGGAGGTCGATGAGGACGAGGGCGGGGCGCTCGTCGAGGGAGAGGGGGGACGCGGGGGAGGGGGTGCTGTCGCTCATGATTAGACAGGCTACCTGCATAAAAGAAAAACTTGCAAGGTTGCCTGTCTATCTGGTGCCCGGCTCCGCCGCGCGAGGCCGTTGTCGTACCCGCCCGGTAGGTTGTGGGACATGCGCATCGCCACCTGGAACGTGAACTCGGTCACCGCCCGCCTCCCGCGACTCCTCGCCTGGCTGGAGAGCAGCGGCACGGACGTGCTGTGCATCCAGGAGACCAAGTGCTCGGCGGAGCAGTTCCCCGCGGACGAGCTGCGCGAGCTGGGCTACGAGTCGGCGGTCCACGCGGACGGCAGGTGGAACGGGGTGGCGCTGCTGTCCCGCGTCGGCCTCGAGGACGTCGTCAAGGGCCTGCCCGGCGACCCGGGCTACGACGGCACGCAGGAGCCCCGCGCCGTCTCCGCGACCTGCGGCCCGGTCCGCGTCTGGTCGGTCTACGTGCCGAACGGGCGGGAGGTCGACCACCCGCACTACGCCTACAAGCTCCAGTGGTTCGAGGCGCTGAAGGCGGCCGTCGCCGGCGACGCGGGCGGCTCGCGCCCCTTCGCGGTGATGGGCGACTACAACGTGGCACCGGCCGACGAGGACGTCTGGGACATCTCCGTCTTCGAGGGTGCGACGCACGTGACCCCGGCCGAGCGCGCCGCCCTCACGTCGCTGCGCGAGACCGGCCTGACCGACGTGGTCCCGCGCCCCCTCAAGTACGACCACCCCTTCACCTACTGGGACTACCGCCAGCTCGGCTTCCCGAAGAACCGCGGCATGCGCATCGACCTGGTGTACGGGAACGAGCCGTTCGCCAAGGCGGTGTCCGACGCGTACGTGGACCGGGAGGAGCGCAAGGGCAAGGGCGCGTCCGACCACGCCCCCGTCGTGGTCGACCTGGACGTGTAGCGCGCCCGGCCGCGGCGGGACGCGCGCCCGGCGACGCACCCGCGCGCCCCCGCGGCGTCACAGCATCCCGAGATCCACCGACGCGGCCATCGCCGCCAGCCCCGCATCCCCCGGATGCAGATGATCCCCGCTGTCGAACGCGGCCCGCATCCGCGAGCCGCGCTCCGGATCCCGCACGACTGCGTCGAAGTCGAGCACCCCGTCGAACCCGGACCCGGCCCCCCGCAGGAACCGGTTCACCCGCACCCGCTCCGCGTCCACCGCCCCCGTGCACAGCGCCTCCCCCTCGCACGGGGTGACCGTCGCCCCGATCACCCGCAGCCCCCGCGCGTGCGCCCGCGCCGCGATCTCCCGCAGCCCCGCCACGACCTGCTCCGCGCTCCCGCCCCAGCGCAGGTCGTTGATGCCCTCGAACACGACGACGGTCCGGGCCGACGTCTGCGCGAACGCGTCCCGGTCGAGCCGGTGCAGCGCGCTGACCCCGCCGGTGTCCGCCGACACCCCGTCACCCGGGTACCGGTCGGTGACGACCTTGTTCGCCGAGATCCCCTGGTTCAGCACCCCGTAGCGCGGCCCGTCCTGCCGGGCGAGCAGCCGCCGGGCCAGTTCGTCCGGCCAACGCCGGTTCGCGTCCACGGTCGACTGCACGCCGTCCGTGATCGAGTCGCCGAGCAGCACCACGGACCCCGGCCCGCCGCTCACGTCGACGCCGGTCAGCAGGGGCCAGTACGCGATCGTCGAGGTGTAGGCCGCGCCGCCGCTCTCCGCCGCGTGGTCGCCCGGCTCGCTCACGTAGGAGCGCTGGATCGCCTGGCTGTGCACGGGCGCGGTGCCCACCGGGCCGGGCAGATGGAAGCTGACCAGCAGGTCGGTGCCGGCCGGCACGTCGAAGTCGACCGGGTCGCTGAACGCCTGGGTGCCCGCCGGGATGCGGGTGCCGCCCGCGCCGTGGAAGGTCAGCGGGACCGGCCTGCCCCGCGCCGCGGCCCCCGACTCCCGTACGGCCACCGAGGCGTGGCCGATCCGGACCGGCGCCGACGCGAAGGTGTTGTCGAGCCGGATCCGCACCCGGGGCCCGCCCGTGCTCGTGTGCACGACGAGCCGCACGGTCCGGTCCGCCCACGGGCCGACCGCCGTGTACCCGGCGCTCGACGCCGACCAGGTGCCCGTCCAGCCGTGCGTGGCCCGGCGCACGGAGACGTCGAACACGTGCAGTGCGCCCCCGGTGGCGGGCGTCGCGGTCGGCAGGTCGACCGAGCGGACGGTGCGGTCCGCGCGGACGGGCACCGTCACCACGTACAGCCGGGTCCGGTCGGGGAGTTGACCCTGCGGGGTGTTGCGGTGCGGCAGGGCGAGCGACTTGGTGGCGAGCGGG
>NZ_WWIA01000621.1 GCF_009870065.1 Streptomyces sp. SID5785
CGGGCAGTTCACGGTCGCCGGGGCGCAGCACTGCCCGGTCGACGGTGCCGTACGCGTCGCGTGCGGCGAGCAGCGCCTCGACGTCGAGCCCGGCGTCGTTGGCGACGGTGCCCTTCAGGTCCGCGACGGCGACGACGCGCAGCCCGGCACGGTCGAGGAAGCGGGCCGTGGCGCCGCCCATCGTGCCGAGGCCCTGGAGCGCCACCCGGGTGCCCTCGTGCGCGACGCCGGCCCGGTCGAGCGCGGCGAGCACGCACTCCGCCACACCGCAGCCGCCCACGAGCTCGTCGAGCCCGATGCCGTCGACCTCGACGGCGAAGGCGTCCGCGAGCCGGGCGCGGGCCGCCCCCTCGTCGTCGAGCAGCGGGTACACGGCCTGGATCGACGAGACGAGCCCGGCCTCGGCGGCCGCCCGGTCGACCAGCTCCTGGGTGAGCCCCAGGTCCTCTCCGGTCGTCCAGAACGACTCGATGTAGGGGCGCATCGCCCTCAGATAGCGCACCAGCACGCCGTACGCCTCGGGGGCGCGCGGGTCGCAGTCGATGCCGCCCTTCGCGCCGCCGAGCGGGACGTAGCGGGCCTGCGGGTCGTAGTGCAGGGCCTCCTTCATGGTCATCCCGCGCGCGAGCCCCGCGACCTCGTCGAGCGTGCAGCCCGCGCGCATGCGCAGTCCGCCGCTGGAGACGCCGCGCACCAGCCGGTCCACGACCAGGTGGCCGGTGCGGCCCGTGACGTGGTCGGTCCAGGTCAGCCGGAAGAGCGGCGGCGGCGCGGGCGGGGTCATGCGGTCTCCTCGCGAAACGATCAACCGCGGGGACGTGGTTGCGGCCACGGACGCGGCTACGGAAGCGCGGGTCAGTATCGGGATCTCCGCGGAACCCTGTCAACGCGCCGGGTCGCGCGGGCCCCGCTCCTCGGACGAGCGGGGACGAGCGGGGACGAGCGGGAGTGGAGCGGGGAGGGGAGCGGGCGTGGGTCGGGAGTGGAGCGGGAGTGGGTAGGGAGAGAGGCGGGGGCAGGGGGCCGGTGCGTTGTCGGTGGGGCCGCCCATAATGGAAGACCCTGATCGATCGCCCGGGAGGCGCCGTGTCACGTTCGCTGAGTTCCGGACTGCGCTCGCTGCAGCCCGCATCCTTCGGTGCCGAGCCGGCGGGAGCCCGCCTGGACCGCATCCGCCGCTCGCCGAACTTCGCCGACGGCTCGTTCCAGAACCCGGAGGGCGCCCGCACGCGCCCCGACGGTTCGATGGTCGAGTTCGCGAAGGTCTACTTCGCCAAGGAGGAGCGCCGGCGCCGCGCCCCCTCCGGGACGGTCCCGGTGCACGCCACGACGCTGGCCGACCTGGCCCGGCCCGCCGCCACCGGGCTGCGGATCACCTGGATGGGGCACTCCAGCGTGCTCGCCGAGATCGACGGGGTGCGCGTCCTGTTCGACCCGGTCTGGGGCGAGCGCTGCTCCCCGTTCGCCTTCGCGGGGCCCAAGCGGCTGCACCCCGTGCCGCTCCCGCTCGCCGCACTCGGTCCGGTCGACGTGGTCGTCATCTCGCACGACCACTACGACCACCTCGACATGCCCACGATCAAGGCGCTGGCCCACACCGACACGGTCTTCGCCGTCCCGCTCGGCGTCGGTGCTCACCTGGAGCACTGGGGCGTCCCCGCCGACCGGCTGCGCGAGCTGGACTGGCACGAGTCGACGCAGGTCAAGGGCGTGACGCTGACCGCCACCCCGGCCCGCCACTTCTGCGGCCGCGGCCTGCGGAACGCACAGCACATGCTGTGGGCCTCGTGGGTCGCCACCGGCCCCGATCACCGCGTCTTCCACAGCGGCGACACGGGCTACTTCCAGGGCTTCCGAGAGATCGGCGCCGAGCACGGACCGTTCGACGTGACGATGATCCAGATCGGTGCTTACGCCGAGTGGTGGCCGGACATCCACATGACGCCCGAGGAGGGCATGCGGGCCCACCTCGATCTGCAGGGCGGGCCGGTGTCCGGGCCGATGCTGCCGATCCACTGGGCCACGTTCAACCTGGCGCCGCACGCCTGGACCGAGCCGGGTGAGGGCACGGTCACGGCCGCGCGCCGCGCCGCCGCCCGGATCGCGCTCCCGCGCCCCGGCGAGCCCTTCGAGCCGGCCGCACCGTCGCTGCCGGCCGAGCAGTGGTGGCGCCCGGTCGCCGCGGTACCGGAGGGCGGCTGGCCTGCCGCGTCCCCGGTGGCGGGCACGGACGACACGGAGGTCGCGGTCGCGGGGCGCTGAGGGCCCGCCCGAGCGCGACATCGATGTGCCCCAGGGCGACAGCGGCCGGCAGGGGCGGAACTCTGACGCCCGGCGGAGAGGGGCGCGGCCGCCTGTCGGACACTGGGTGCCATGACGACGACCGCACCCCGTACCCCGGAGCCGGACCCGGCACGAGACCCGGCGCCGGAATCGGACCCGATCGCCTCCGCGGACGGGTCGCCGACCGCGACCGCACACGTGAACGTCCTGATCGTGGGTGCGGGCCTGTCCGGGATCGGCGCCGCGCACCGGTTGGGGACAGCGCGGCCCGGTGCCACGTACACGGTGCTCGAGGCCCGCGAGGACCTCGGCGGCACCTGGGACCTCTTCCGCTACCCGGGCGTGCGGTCCGACTCGGACATGTACACACTCGGCTACGCCTTCCGGCCCTGGCGCGACGGCAGGTCTCTCGCGGACGGCGCCTCGATCCTGCGCTACATCCGGGAGACGGCACAGGAGTTCGGCATCGACCGGCGCATCCGCTACTCCAGCAAGGTCGTCGACGCCGACTTCAGTACGGCGACGAGCCGCTGGACCCTCACCGTCGAGGACCCCCGCGACGGCAGCCGCACCCTCATGACCTGCGACTTCCTGTACTCGTGCGGCGGCTACTACGACTACGGGCGGGCGCACACGCCCGACTTCGAGGGCACCGAGAGCTTCCGCGGCGAGCTCGTGCACCCCCAGTTCTGGCCCGAGGACCTCGACCACGGAGGCAAACGGGTCGTGGTCGTGGGTTCCGGCGCCACCGCCGTGACCCTCGTGCCGTCCCTCCTCGACAGCGAGCGGGCCGGTCGGCCCGCCGCGCACGTCACGATGCTCCAGCGCAGCCCCACATGGATCGGCTCCGTGGCCGCGCGCGACCGGCTCGCGGACCGTGCCCGCGCCGTGCTGCCCGAGGGGCTCGCGCACCGGGCGGTCCGCGCCAAGAACATCGCGTTCGGCACGGCCTTCTACCAGTTCTGCCGGCGCCGTCCGCAGGCCGCCCGGAAGATCCTCGGCCGGCTCGCCACCAAGGGGATCGGCGACGCCGCGCTCGTCCGGGAGCACTTCACGCCCGCGTACGACCCGTGGGACCAGCGTCTGTGCGCCGTACCCGACGGCGATCTCTTCCGGGCCGTCCGCGGCGGCAGGGCGCGCGTCGTCACCGACCGCATCGACCGGTTCGTGCCCGAGGGCGTCACGCTGCGCTCCGGCGAGGTGCTCCCCGCCGACATCGTGGTCACCGCGACCGGCCTGAGACTGCTGCCCTTCGGCGGCATCCGGCCCCGCGTCGACGGCGTCGAGGCCGACCTGTCCGAACGCTTCATCTGGCAGGGCGCCATGATCAGCGGCATCCCCAACTTCGCCGTCTGCGTGGGCTACACGAACGCCTCCTGGACGCTGCGCGCCGACCTCACCCATCGCCTCGTCTGCAAGGTGCTGACCTGGATGGACCGCGAGGGGTACACCGCCGTCGCGCCGCGCCCCGACCGGCCGCTGTCGCCGCGCCCGCTCCTCGACCTGGCCTCCGGCTACATCCGGCGCGCCGCCGGTTCCTTCCCCCACCAGGGCGACCGCAGCCCCTGGCGCATGCGGCAGAACTACGTGCTCGACGCCCTCACGACGCTGCGCACCGACCTCGGCCGCAGCCTCAAGCCGGTCACGCCCGGCCCGGGATCCGCCGACGACACCGGCTGGCGGCCCGACCTGCTCGGCGAGGGCTACGAGCAGCGGACCATCGAGCTGGGGCCCGACCCGGACGGCGAGGGCGACGCCGCCGCCGTCCTCGTCCGCCGCACCGTCCGCCCCGCGGAGCCGGTCACCGGCGCGGTCCTGTACCT
>NZ_WWIA01000065.1 GCF_009870065.1 Streptomyces sp. SID5785
GACCCGACGGCGGCCCGCACGGAACCGATCCGTGCGGGCCGCCGCGGTCGTCGTCGCGGACGGACCGGACCGCCGTCCTCCCGGACGGGTCAGACGCCGATGTCGCGGCCGTCGCGGCGCCACACCGACACGACCGAGGGCCGCACGATCCGGCCCGGCCCGTCCGGCCACGCGCTCGCCGGCTGCTCGACCGACGCCCCGTCGACCTCGCCCGGATGCTGCACGGCGACGAGCACCCGGCGGTCCTGCACCAGCGGGCCGCAGGTCTCCGCGCCGTTCGGCATCGTCAGGAACTGCTTCAGCTCCCCGCGCCGCTCACCGCGCGTCGCGACGCCGAACAGGCCGTCGTGCGAGCCGAGCGCGTTGCCGTCCGTCGAGATCCACAGATTGCCGTGCGGGTCGAACGCGACGTTGTCCGGGCACGAGATCGGGCTGACCTTCTCCTTCGGGAACCCGGCGAAGTACGTCGACGGGTCCTCCGGGTCGCCCGCGACGAGGAACAGCGACCAGCCGAAGGACGTCGCCTCCGCGCGGTTGCGGTGCTCGGTGAGCTCGAGGATCTGCCCGTGCTTGTTCAGGTTGCGCGGGTTGGCCTCGTCCGCGCCCGCCTTGCCGTCCTTGCCGCGGTCGGAGTTGTTGGTGAGCGCCACGTAGACCTTGCCGCTGTGCGGCGACGGCTCGATGTCCTCGGGCCGGTCCATCTTCGTCGCGCCGACCTTGTCACCGGCGAACCGCGTGAAGAGGTAGACCTCCTCCGCCGTCATGCCCTCGACGTGCGAGACGGCCCGGCCGCCCGCGTACGCGGTGGCCAGCGGGATCCACCGGCCGGAGCCGTCGAACTCCCCGTCGGCGGGCAGCGCGCCGGAGCCGTCGATCTGCTTCGCGGGGGAGTCCCCGGTCAGCTTCGCGACGTAGAGGGTGCCCTCGTCGAGCAGCGTCAGGTTGTGCTCGTGCGCCGCCCGCGAGGAGCCCTTCGCCCGGCGCTTGCTGCCGACGAACTTGTAGAAGTAGTCGAACTTCTCGTCGTCGCCCATGTAGACGACGGGCCGGCCGTCGTCCGTCAGGCGCGGCTGCGCGGCCTCGTGCTTGAAGCGGCCGAGCGCGGTGCGCTTGCGGGGCGTCGACTCCGGGTCGTACGGGTCGAGTTCGACGACCCAGCCGAACCGGTTGACCTCGTGGGGCTCCTTCGTGAGGTCGAAGCGGTCGTCGAACCGCTCCCACTTGCGCTCCGAGGCGCCGCCGGCCACGCCGTACCGCTTCAGGCGCGCGGCGGTCACGGGGTCCGTGACGTCCTCGGCGTGCGCGAAGTACTGGTTGAAGTTCTCCTCGCCGTGCAGCGTCGTGCCCCACGGGGTCGTGCCGCCCGAGCAGTTGTTGAGCGTGCCGAGGACGGTCGTGCCACGCGGGTCCGCCGCGGTGCGCACGAGCGGGCTGCCCGCGACCGGTCCGGAGAGCCGGAAGCGGCTGGTGGCCGTGAGACGACGGTTCAGCCGGTGCCGGGGGACGGCGCCGAGACCGGCGTCCCGGCGGTTCTCCTCCACCACGACGACGGACAGGCCGTGCGCGGCCCAGGCCACCTCGACCTGCTCGCGGGTCGGGTTCTCCGGGTCGTAGCCGCGGAACATCAGGATCTCGTCGGTGTACTCGTGGTTGGCGACGAGCACCTGGCGGCCGTGCTCGCCGCGCAGCGGGAGCAGGCTCAGGAAGTCGTTGTTGTAGCCGAACTGCCCGGCCTGGGCGCGCGCCGTCTGGTGGTCGGCGTCGAAGGCGGGGGCGCCGCGCAGGATGGGCTCGCCCCAGCGGAGGACGACGTTCTGCGCGTACCCCTCCGGGACCGTCACGGCGTCGGCGGTGTTCGGCGCGACCGGCGCGAAGCGCAGTCCGCGCGCCCCCTGGCCGCTCGTGCTGCCGCCGTGTCCGTGCCCGTTTCCGTGACCGTGACCGTGGCCGTGTCCATGGCCGTGAGCGGCGGCGGCCTCGGCAGCCGGCGCCCCCGCACCGAGCACCGTCGTACCGGCGGCGGCCGCGACGGTCACCACGGCGGCGGAGCGCAGCATCGAACGGCGGCTCAGCGCACCGGCGATGACATCCCCGACGTACTCGTTCCCGCTCGTGTTGGGCACCTCGTGGAAACAGGCGTCACCACACCGGAAACGGCAGGTCAGCGCCGAACGCCCCCCGGCGTGACGCCCGTCGACCGAGACCAGCGGCAGCATTGTGCGCACGCTTTCCCTCCCCTTTGCGAAGTCGTGTCGGCCGTGACGGTAGGGGCGTGGGGGTGCGGACGGGGGGACGGCACATGAACGCGGCGTGAACCTGTCCCGCGGCGCGCGGTACACGGCGATTCCCGGACCACCCGGACGCGGACGGGCACCGGGCGAAGGGGCCACGGGACGGCGGCTAACCTTACGTGTCCGCCCTGGCCAGGGGTTCGGGCGATTGGGACCAACTCATGCGGAAGGTTGCGCACATGGGCATTCTGGATCTGCTGCGGAACGCGTTCGGGCGGTCCCGCAAGAAGGACGAGGCCGAGCCGCCGACGGTCCCGCCCCAGGCGACGGCCCCGGCCACGGACCGGGCCCCCGAGAAGAGCGAGACGAAGCCCGAGGAGAAGGCCGAGGAGAAGGCCGAGGAGAAGGCCGCCACGAAGGCCTCGGCGGACGGCGAGGCGAAGGGCGAGGCACAGGGCGAGGCGGACGACCTGGTCTCGGCAGCCTTCGACAACGTCACCATCCCGTCCCCCACGCCCCCCTCCGACGCCCCGGCCCCCGAGCCGGCCGCCGAGCCCCGCGCGGACAAGCCCGCCGAGGCCACCACTGCCGCCGAGACCCCGGCCCCCGAGACCGAGCCGGCGGCCGAGCCCCACGCGGAAAAGCCCGCCGCCGCGGAGCCCGCCGCGACCCCGGTCGCCGAGGACGAGCCCGTCGCCGAGACCCCGGCCGCTGAAACCCCGGTCGCCGAGACCGAGCCCGTCGCGGAGCCCGTCGCCGAGACCGCCGCCGCGGAGCCCGCCGCGGAGCCCGCCGCCGAAGCCGGACCCGCCGCCGAGACCGAGCGCGCCGCCACAGAACCTCAGGCCGAGGTCCCGGCCCCGACCCCCGAGGCCGAGCCGGTCGCACCGGTCGAGGACGTCGAGCCGACCCCCGCCGCCGAGACCGCCGAGACCGCCGAGTCCCCCGAGCCGGTCTCGCCGGTCGCACCGGTCGCGTCGGAGGCCACCACCGAGGCCCCGGCCGCCGAGGACGAGGCCGCCGCCGAGACCCCGGCCCCCGAGCCGGAGGCCACGCCCGCGGCCACCCCGGCGGGTTCTCCGGCCAAGCCGGCTCACCCCGCCGCCACCCTCAAGACGCGCACCCCCTCCCTGGCCCCCGCCTACAAGGCCGCCGCCGCCGAACTGAAGAAGCGCGGCCTCACCGGCACCCGCGCCACGGTCTACCTCGTCCTCGACCGCTCCGGCTCGATGCGCCCGTACTACAAGGACGGCTCCGCGAACGCCCTCGCCGAGCAGACCCTCGCCCTGGCCGCCCACCTCGACCCCCGCGAGACCCCGACCGTCCACACGGTCTTCTTCTCGACGGACATCGACGCGACCGGCGACCTCACGCTCGACGCCTCGTACGAGGGCAGGATCGACGCGTGGCACGCGGCGGCCGGCCGCATGGGCCGCACCAGCTACCACCGCGCGATCGAGGAGGTCGTCGCGCACCACGAGAAGTCCGCGGACCCCACGGCCCCGGCCCTGGTCGTCTTCCAGACGGACGGCCCCCCGGACGTGCAGCGCCCGGCGAACGAGGCCCTGGCCAAGGCGGCGAGCCACCCGATCCACTTCCAGTTCGTGGCCTTCGGCGACCCCGACGCGAAGGCCTTCGACTACCTCCGCAAGCTGAAGGCTCCCAACGCCGGCCACTTCCTCGCGGGCGCCACCCCCCGCGAACTGACCGACGCGGAGCTCTACCGCGGCCTGCTGGCCACCTGGCGCCCGTAGCCGCGGGCGCACCCCCGGCCGTCCGCGCTGTAAAACACCGCGCGGGCGGCCGCCCCATGTCGGATACGATTTCTTGATTCAGCGGACGGACACCCTCACTCCGCGCAACACATCGTCACGACTTGGGAGCAGCCTCCGATGGCTCGACACCTCATCACCAGCGCCCTTCCGTACATCAACGGGATCAAGCACCTGGGCAACATGGTGGGGTCCATGCTCCCGGCCGACGTGTACGCCCGCTACCTCCGCCAGCGCGGCCACGAGGTCCTGTACATCTGCGCGACGGACGAGCACGGCACCCCGGCCGAGCTGGCCGCCAAGGAGCGGGGCCTTCCGGTCGCCGACTTCTGCGCGCAGGCGCACGACGCCCAGAAGGCGGTCTACGACGGCTTCGCGCTCGCCTTCGACCACTTCGGCCGCTCGTCCTCGCCGCAGAACGCGGAGATCACCCAGCACTTCGCCCGCAAGCTGCACGAGAACGGGTTCATCGAGGAGCGGGCGATCCGCCAGGTGTACTCGCCCGCCGACGGCCGCTTCCTGCCGGACCGCTACGTCGAGGGCACCTGCCCGCACTGCGGCTACGACAAGGCCCGCGGCGACCAGTGCGAGAACTGCACGCGCGTGCTGGACCCGACGGACCTGATCGACCCGCGCTCGGCGATCTCCGGCTCGACCGAGCTCGAGATCCGCGAGACCAAGCACCTCTTCCTGCTCCAGTCGAAGCTGCAGGGCGAGGTCGAGGCCTGGATCGACGAGGTCGCCGACGAGTGGCCGCACCTCGCCTCCTCCATCGCCCGCAAGTGGCTGACCGAGGGCCTCAACGACCGGGCGATCACCCGTGACCTGGACTGGGGCGTCCCCGTCCCGGCCGACACCTGGCCGGAGCTGGCGGCCGACGGCAAGGTCTTCTACGTCTGGTTCGACGCCCCGATCGAGTACATCGGCTCGACGAAGGAGTGGGCGGACCAGGACCCGTCGAACCGCGACTGGAAGTCCTGGTGGTACGAGCCGGCCGGGGCCTCCGACGTCCGGTACACGGAGTTCATGGCGAAGGACAACGTCCCGTTCCACTCGGTGATGTTCCCGGCGACCGAGATGGGCGTCCGCGAGCCGTGGAAGAAGGTCGACCAGCTGAAGGCCTTCAACTGGCTGACGTACTACGGCGGCAAGTTCTCCACGTCGCAGAAGCGCGGCGTCTTCACCGACCAGGCCCTCGACATCCTGCCGGCCGACTACTGGCGCTACTTCCTCATCGCGAACGCCCCGGAGTCGGACGACTCGTCGTTCACCTGGGAGCACTTCACCGCGACGGTGAACAAGGACCTGGCCGACACCCTCGGCAACTTCGTCAATCGCGTCCTGTCGTTCTCGAAGAAGCGCTTCGGCGAGGAGGTCCCGGCGGGCGGCGAGCCCGGCGAGGCCGAGGCGAACCTGGGCGCCGAGATCGCCCGCCTGCTCACCGAGTACGAGGAGCAGATGGAGGCCCTGCAGTTCCGCAAGGCCGCGGCGGCGCTGCGCGCCCTGTGGTCGGCGGGCAACTCCTACCTGGAGGAGAAGGCCCCCTGGCTGGAGATCAAGACGGACAAGGACGGCGCCGCGCTGACGCTGCGCACCGCGATGAACCTCATCCACCTCTACTCGGTGGTCTCCGAGCCCTTCATCCCGGCGTCGGCCGCCGCCATGCGCGCCGCGTTCGCCCTGTCCGGCGACGAGGCCCGCATCTGGTACACGGCCGACGAGGCGACGGCCCTGACGACGGTTCCCGCGGGCACCGCGTTCACCGTCCCGCCGGTTCTCTTCGCGAAGATCACGGACGAGGACCTGGAGTCCTACAAGGAGCGCTTCGGCGGCGAGCCCACCGCGTAACGCCGCGCCGCACCGACCCTGAGGGCCCGCAACCGCTCCCCGCGGCTGCGGGCCCTCACAGGTGTCCCGGTCGATGAGCAGGTACACGGAGATCCGGGACTCGGCGCAGACGCGCGCCGCTCCTCCCGCCTCACCCGCACGAGCCCCGGGAACGCCGGTGGGCCCGGGGTCGTGACGACCCCGGGCCCACCGGCACACGTGCTGCGGAGCGCTACTTCTTCTCCACCGGCTTGCGCAGCTGGATGTTCAGCTCGCGCAGCCGCGCCTCGTCCAGCTCGGTCGGCGCGCCCATGAGGAGGTCCTGCGCGTTGCCGTTGAGCGGGAAGGCGATCGTCTCGCGGATGTTCGGCTCGTCGGCGAGGAGCATCACGATGCGGTCGACGCCCGGGGCGATGCCACCGTGCGGCGGGGCGCCGAACTCGAACGCGCGGAGCATGCCGGCGAACTCGGTCTGCACGGTCTCCTTGGAGTACCCGGCGATCTCGAACGCCTTGAACATGATCTCCGGCTCGTGGTTCCGGATCGCGCCCGAGGACAGCTCGATGCCGTTGCACACGATGTCGTACTGCCAGCCGAGCACGTCCAGCGGGTCCTGGGTCTCCAGGGCCTCGAGGCCGCCCTGCGGCATGGAGAACGGGTTGTGCGAGAAGTCGATCTTGCCCGTCTCCTCGTCCTTCTCGTACATCGGGAAGTCGACGATCCACGCGAAGCGGAACACGCCCTCCTCGAAGTGGCCCGCCCGCTTCGCGGCCTCGACCCGGACCGCGCCCATGATCTTGGAGACCTCGTCGAACTCGCCCGCGCCGAAGAACACGGCGTGCCCGGCGACCAGGCCGAGGCGCTCGGTGAGGACCTTCGCGTTCTCCTCCGTGAGGAACTTCGCGATCGGGCCCTGGAACGAGCCGTCCTCGCCGACGCGGATCCAGGCGAGGCCCTTCGCGCCCTGCTCGACCGCGTAGTCCCCGAGGCCGTCGAAGAACTTGCGGGACTGCGACGCCGTGTCGGGCACCGGCAGCGCGCGCACGTGCTTGCCGGCGAACGCCTTGAACGCGGAGTCCGCGAAGACGTCCGAGATGTCGACGAGCTCCAGCTTGGCGCGCAGGTCGGGCTTGTCGTTGCCGTACTTCAGCATCGACTCGCGGAACGGGATGCGCGGGAACGGCGACGTGACCTCACGGCCACCGCCGAACTCGGTGAACAGCTCCGTCATGAGCTTCTCGATGGGCTGGAAGACGTCTTCCTGCTCCACGAAGCTCATCTCGACGTCGAGCTGGTAGAACTCGCCCGGCGAGCGGTCCGCCCGCGCGTCCTCGTCGCGGAAGCACGGCGCGATCTGGAAGTACCGGTCGAAGCCGGAGATCATCAGCAGCTGCTTGAACTGCTGCGGGGCCTGCGGCAGCGCGTAGAACTTTCCGGGGTTGAGCCGGGAGGGGACGACGAAGTCGCGGGCGCCCTCGGGGGAGGTCGCGGCGAGGATCGGCGTCGCCATCTCGTTGAACCCGAGGGCGACCATCTTCGAGCGGATCGACGCGATGACGGCCGAGCGCAGCATGATGTTGCGGTGCATGCGCTCGCGGCGCAGGTCGAGGAAGCGGTACTCGAGGCGCCGCTCCTCGTTCACACCGTCGTCCGCGTTGATCGTGAACGGGATCTGCTGGGCGGCACCGAGCACCTCGACCTCGGAGGCCTCGATCTCGATCTCGCCGGTGGGCAGCTCACCGTTGACGTTGTCCGCGCCGCGGGAGACGACCTTGCCGTCCACCCGGACGACGGTCTCCTTCGTCAGCTTGTCGAGGACCTCGGCGGCCTTCGTGCCGGGGCGGGCGACGAGCTGCGTGATGCCGTAGTGGTCGCGCAGATCGATGAAGAGGATGCCGCCCAGGTCTCGGCGATTGTGCAGCCAGCCGCTCAGCCGGACGTCGCTGCCGACGTCAGAGGCGCGGAGCTCGCCGCAGGTGTGGGACCTGTACCGATGCATCGTCGTTCATCCAGCCTTTGCGGTTCGGGGTTCCCGGGGTCACGACCCGGATCTGCCAAGGGTACCGGCCCCCTCGGCGTCGCTTCGCGAATACTCTCGGTGGCAGCGTCCGATCACCTCTTCTTAGAGTGGGGCCATGCGCACTGGTGAGCCCCTCCCCCCGGTGGAGGACGTCCTCGCCGCTCTCGCGACCGGACTGTGGCGCTGGGACAACCGGGCGGGCCTCGTCACCTTCGACGTGGAGGCCGCCCGGCTCATCGGAATGCCCTCCCCCGACGGCAAGGCGGTCACCCTCACGGAGGCGGGCGCGCGGGCCTGCTTCCACCCGGTCGACTGGAACGAGATAGACGGGGTCGTGCGCCTCGCCGTCGCCGAGGGCACCCTCGCCGAGGCCCGGCTGCGCATCATGGACGAGCAGGGCCACGTCATCCGCACGGTGCGCAGCCGCTCCAGCCCCGTCGTGCACGGCGACGAACCCGGCTCGTACGAACTGATCGGCACCCTCCAGGAGGTCACCGAGCAGGCGCCGGGCACCGCGTCCCGCACCCCCGTCACCGGCGACTGGCGCCGCTCCCGCGAGGCGTTCCTGCTGGACGCGGGCCGTGCGCTCGCCGAGGCCGGCTCCACGGAGGAGGTCCTGCGGGTCGCCGCGGGCCTGTCGATGCCGGGCTTCTCGCCGAGCGGCCTCGCCGTGTTCGGCGTCGCGGGCGACCGGCTCACCGTCATCGGGCACCACGGCCAGCAGGCCGGGGACGAGGGCCCGTTCACCGACATGGACCTGGCCACGGACTATCCGGCGGCCGAGGTCGTGCGCACGGGGCGCGCCGTCTACCTGTCCTCACCCGACGAGTACCGCCGCCGCTACCCCGCCGCCTGGCCGCTCGCGGCCCGCTTCGAACGGAAGTCCTGGGCGTTCCTGCCGCTCGTCGTCGCGGGCCGCACGATCGGCGCGTGGATGGCCGGATTCGCGTACCCGGTGTCGTTCACCCCCGACGAGCGCTCGGTCCTCACGACGGTCGCGCGGATGCTGGCCCAGGCGCTCTCCCGGGCCGGGGTCGCCGAGTCCGAGCGGGAGCTCACGGACGGGCTGCAGAAGTCCATGCTGCCGACGATCGGCCCCGAGATCCCCGGCATGAGCATCGCCGCCCGCTACGTCCCGACCGGCGGCGGCCTCCAGGTCGGCGGCGACTGGTACGACATGATCCCGCTGCCCGGCGACCGCATCGCCCTGGTCATCGGCGACGTGCAGGGCCACGACGTCCGCGCGGCCGGCCTCATGGGGCAGCTCAGGGTCGCCCTGCGCGCCTACGCCTCCGAGGGCCACCGCGCCGACGCCGTCCTCTCCCGCGCCTCACGCTTCCTGTCCGGGGTCGGCGACTCGGCCCGCGGCTCCGGCGAGGACCCGCGGTTCGCGACCTGCCTCTACATCGAGGCGGACCCGGCGACCGGCGTCCTGGAGGTCGCCCGGGCCGGCCACCCCGAGCCCGCGATCCGCATGGCCGACGGCACCGTCCTCATGCGGCCCTCGGCGGGCGGCCTGCCCCTCGGCATCGACCCGGACGCCGACTACCCGACCTCCCGGATGGTGCTCGAGCCCGGCGAGACCCTGCTGATCTGCACGGACGGCCTGATCGAGACCGGCGGCCACGACCTGGACACCGGCTGGGACCGGATCCGCGGGGCGCTGGAGAACGGCCCGGCCGAGCAGCTGGAGGAGCTGGCCGACGCCCTCGTCGAGACGGTGCTCGGCCCCTCCTCGCACTACACGACGGGGCCGCTCGCCGACCGGCGCGAGGACGACGTCGCGCTGCTCCTGCTGCGCCGTACGGCGGCGGCGCTGCCGGTGCCGGTGCGCCGCACCGCGATGACGGTCGCGCAGGCCGAGCCCGAGCGGATCGCGGCGGCCCGCCAGCAGCTGCGCGAGCTGCTGCACGACTGGTCCGACGACGACCAGGTCGACTCGGCGGTGCTGATGCTCTCCGAGATGCTCACGAACGTCCTGGTGCACACGGACGGCGACGCCCTGCTCGTCGCCGAGGTCAGCGGCGGCGCCACGGGCGGCCCGCGGCGGCTGCGGGTGGAGGTCGCGGACGGCTCGGACGACCTGCCGCACAAGCGCCGGCCCGGCGAGCTGGCCTCGTCCGGCCGCGGACTGGTCCTGATGGAGCTGCTCGCCGAGCGCTGGGGCGTCGACCCGCGCGGCGAGGGCAAGAGCATCTGGTTCGAGCTCTACGAGCCGCTGGAGGGCGACTCCGACGACGCCTGACGGGCCCGGGCCCGCGATTCCATGGCCCCGGGCCCGTCAGGCCTCAGGCGCCGTTTCACGTGAAACAGCGGGCGAGCCCCCCGAGCCGTACCGCTCGCGCAGCTCGTTGACGATGCCGAAGGCGGCGGCGGTGAGCGGCACCGCGAGGAGCATCCCGAGGATGCCCGCGACCGAGGCACCCGACGTGATCGCCACGAGGACCACCGCGGGATGCATCTGCACCGTGCGGGACTGGATCATCGGCTGCAGCACATGCCCTTCGAGCACCTGCACGGCCAGCACCACCCCGAGCGCCCACAGCGCGATCACGAAGCCGCGGTCGGCGAGCGCCACGAGGATGGCGACGGCGCCGGAGATGAACGCCCCGAGGTAGGGGATGTACGCGCCGACGAAGACGAGCGCCGCGAGCCCGACCGCACCCGGCACCTGAAGGATCAGCAGCCCGATGCCGATGCAGGTCGCGTCGATGAGTGCGATGACCGTGGTGCCGCGCATGAACCCGGAGATCGCCGCGAAGGCCCGCCGGGCGATCGCCTCCAGCGTGTCTCCCGTGGCGCCGGGCGCCGCCTGCCGCAGGGCGATCCGGAAACGCCGGGCGTCCCGCAGGAAGAAGAAACAGAGCAGCAGCGCCAGCACGGCCATCGCCGCGATCTCCCCGGCCACGCTGAGCCCGCTGATCACCCCGGACGCGGCGTCGCTGCCGTACTTCTTGAGCAGGTCCTGGGCGTTGTCGGCGAGGTGGTCGAGATCGAGCGCGCCCGTGCCGAAGCGGTCGGACAGGTCCTGGGCGGCCTGCTTGACGGAGGCCACGATCTGGTCGCCGGTGTCGATGAGGGCGGCGACCACGATGTACCCGGCGCCGCCGACCACGACGAGGATCAGCGCACAGGTGAGGCCCGCGGCGAGCGACTGCTGCACGCGGGCCTTGCGCAGGGCGAGGAACACGGGCCGCAGCAGGGCGGTGCCGAGCAGCGCGAGCAGCACCGGCACGACGGCCGTGCGCAGTTCGACACAGAGCCGGATCCCGACCCAGGCGACCCCGGTGACGAGCAGCGCCACGGCGCACCAGGCGGCGACGCGGCGGGCGGGACGGGGGAGGAGTTCCGTGGCGGGCAGCACGCCCCCAGTGGATCACGCCGTCCGTGGCCCTCACCTTCGGGGCGGGGCCGCGCGAGTGACGGACCGTCATGGCGACGGGTCACTCGCGCGGGGCCGCCGTCTCCGTCAGGTGTGGGGCAGGCGCTCGGTGGTGGGGACGACGCCCAGGCGGCCGGCCTGGAAGTCGTCGAAGGCCTGCTGGAGTTCGGCCTTGGTGTTCATGACGAACGGGCCGTAGTGGGCCATGGGCTCACGGATGGGCCGACCGCCGAGGATGACCACCTCGAGGTCCGGGGTGTGCGCGTCCTGGGACGCGTCGGCCCGCACGGTGAGGGCGGATCCGGCGCCGAACACCGCGGTCTGACCGGTGTGGACCGGGCGCCGGTCCGGGCCGACGGTGCCGCGGCCGGCGAGCACGTACACGAGGCCGTTGTAGTCCTCGCGCCACGGCAGGGTGGCCTCGGCGCCGGGGCGGACGGTGGCGTGCACCATCGTGATCGGCGTGTGCGTGATGCCCGGGCCGTCGTGGCCGTCGAGCTCACCGGCGATGACACGGAGCAGCGCGCCGCCGTCGGCGGTGGTGAGCAGCTTGACCTGGCCGCCGCGGATGTCCTGGTAGCGCGGGTCCTTCATCTTGTCGGCCGCCGGCAGGTTCACCCACAGCTGGAGGCCGTGGAACAGGCCGCCGGACATGACGAGGGACTCCGGGGGCGCCTCGATGTGCAGCAGGCCGGAGCCCGCCGTCATCCACTGGGTGTCGCCGTTGGTGATGGTGCCGCCGCCACCGTTGCTGTCCTGGTGGATGAACGTTCCGTCGATGATGTACGTGACGGTCTCGAAGCCACGGTGGGGGTGCCACGGCGTGCCCTTGGGCTCGCCCGGCGCGTACTCCACCTCACCCATCTGGTCCATCATGATGAACGGGTCGAGGTACTTGTAGTTGATCCCGGCGAACGCACGGCGCACCGGGAAGCCCTCCCCCTCGAAGCCGCCGGGAGCGGTCGTCACGGCGAGCACGGGGCGCGCGGCGGCGTCGGCCGGGGCCTCCACACGGGGCAGGGTCAGCGGGTTCTCGACGGTCACAGCGGGCATTTCGGGGACCTCCTGGCGTCCTTCGTGCCTCAAGTTTAGTTGAACGTAGAACTTCTTGCCACCTGGAACGCGAGACGCCCGGAAGGAATTCCTTCCGGGCGTCAGCGGCGGAGCGGCGGCAGCGCAGCGGCAGAGCGGGGTGCGGGCGGCGCCAGGGCCTACCCGTACATCCGGCGCATCGCGAAGTCGACCATCTGCTCGACGGCCTTCGCGTCGAAGACCATCCGGTGCTCACCCTCCATGTCGAGGACGAAGCCGTAGCCCGTCGGCAGCAGGTCGATGACCTCGGCGCCGGTGATCACGAAGTACTTGGACTCCTTGCCCGCGTAGCTGCGCAGCTCCTTGAGCGTGGAGAACATGGGGATCACCGGCTGCTGCGTGTTGTGCAGGGCCAGGAAGCCGGGGTTGTCGCCGCGCGGGCAGTAGACCTTGGACGAGGCGAAGATCTGCTGGAAGTCCTCGGCGGACATCGATCCGGTCGTGAAGGCGCGGACCGCGTCGGCGAGCGACGGCGGCGACGGCTCCGGGTACAGCGGCGGGGCCTGCTGCCCGTAACCGCCCTGCTGCGGGGGCGCGTACTGCTGCCCGGCGCCCGGGGTCTGGTCATAGCCGTACATGGGGGCAAGACTACCGAGCCCGCACCGGGGCGGGCCCCGGTTCCGGCCGGAGCCGCGTTCGTCACAGTTGGCCCGCTGGGGGTTGATTCTTATTACCGGCGGGTAGCATTGTGGTGGTTACTAATTGGTACGCGTACGAGGAAGGTCCTGCGGCCCACCGCCGGACGATCCACCTCCCAAGCCTTTACGGAGCCGTCGCCATGGGGCACTACAAGTCGAATCTCCGCGACATCGAGTTCAACCTCTTCGAGGTGCTCGGCCGCGACAAGCTGTACGGCACCGGCCCGTTCGGTGAGATGGACGTCGACACCGCCAGGAGCATCCTGGAAGAGGTGGCCCGCCTCTCCGAGAACGACCTGGCCGAGTCCTTCGCCGACGCCGACCGCAACCCGCCGGTCTTCGACCCGGAGACGAACACCGCTCCGGTGCCGGCCTCCTTCAAGAAGAGCTACCAGGCGTTCATGGACGCCGAGTACTGGCGGCTCGGCCTGCCCGAGGAGATCGGCGGCACCACCGCGCCCCGCTCCCTCATCTGGGCCCACGCCGAGCTGATCCTGGGCGCCAACCCGGCGGTCTGGATGTACTCCTCCGGCCCCGCCTTCGCCGGCATCCTCTTCGAGGAGGGCAACGAGGCCCAGAAGAAGATCGCCGAGATCGCCGTCGAGAAGCAGTGGGGCTCGACGATGGTCCTGACCGAGCCGGACGCCGGTTCGGACGTGGGCGCCGGCCGCACCAAGGCCGTGCAGCAGGACGACGGCTCCTGGCACATCGAGGGCGTGAAGCGCTTCATCACGTCCGGCGAGCACGACATGTCGGAGAACATCCTCCACTACGTCCTCGCCCGCCCCGAGGGCCACGGCCCCGGCACCAAGGGCCTCTCCCTCTTCCTCGTCCCGAAGTTCGAGTTCGACTGGGAGACCGGCGAGCTGGGCGAGCGCAACGGCGTGTACGCGACGAACGTCGAGCACAAGATGGGCCTCAAGGCCTCCAACACGTGCGAGATGACCTTCGGCGACAAGCACCCCGCCAAGGGCTGGCTGATCGGCGACAAGCACGAGGGCATCCGCCAGATGTTCCGCATCATCGAGTTCGCCCGCATGATGGTCGGCACGAAGGCGATCTCGACGCTGTCGACGGGCTACCTGAACGCCCTGGAGTACGCCAAGGAGCGCGTCCAGGGTCCCGACCTCGCCCAGTTCATGGACAAGGCCGCGCCCAAGGTCACCGTCACGCACCACCCCGACGTACGCCGCTCGCTGCTCACGCAGAAGGCCTACGCCGAGGGCATGCGCTCGCTGGTCCTCTACACCGCCTCCGTGCAGGACGCCATCCAGGTCAAGGAGGCCGCCGGCGAGGACGCCTCCGCCGAGCACGCGCTCAACGACCTGCTCCTGCCGATCGTGAAGGGCTACGGCTCCGAGAAGGGCTACGAGCAGCTCGCCCAGTCGCTCCAGACCTTCGGCGGCTCCGGGTTCCTCCAGGAGTACCCGATCGAGCAGTACATCCGTGACTCGAAGATCGACACCCTGTACGAGGGCACGACCGCGATCCAGGGCCAGGACTTCTTCTTCCGGAAGATCGTCCGCAACCAGGGCGCCGCGCTCAACGGCCTCGCCGAGGAGATCAAGAAGTTCCTCGCGGTCGAGACCGGCGGCGAGGAGCTGACCGGCGCCCGCGAGTCGCTGGCCAAGGCCGCGGTCGAGCTGGAGGCCATCGTCGGCGTCATGCTGACCGACCTGGCGGCCACCGAGCAGGACCCGAAGAACATCTACAAGGTCGGCCTGAACACGACCCGGCTGCTCATGGCCTCCGGTGACGTGGTCGTCGGCTACCTGCTGCTCAAGGGCGCGGCCGTCGCCGCCGAGGCGCTGGCCTCCGGTGCCGCGGGCAAGGACGTCGCGTTCTACCAGGGCAAGATCGCCGCGGCGAAGTTCTTCGCGGCGAACGTCCTGCCGGGCGTCACCGGTGCGCGCAAGCTCGCCCAGGGCACGAGCGAGTCGGGCCTGGACGTGATGGAGCTGGACGAGGCCGCGTTCTAGGCTCCGCCGAGCTGGATAGATGGCCCGAGGTCCGTCGCCGCTGATCAGCGGGGGCGGGCCTCGGGTCTTTCGCGTACCTGTCTGCCTGGGGGGCGCAGGTCGGGCGGCTCCCGCCGGTGGGGCTTCTCGCGCAGTTCCCCGCG
>NZ_WWIA01000622.1 GCF_009870065.1 Streptomyces sp. SID5785
GCACGATCGCGAGGCCCAGACCCGCGCCGGCCGGGGGCGTCCGGGCGTGGGTGCCGCGCCAGCCGGTGTCGAAGACGCGCGCCAGGTCGTCCTCCGGGATGCCGCCGCAGCCGTCCGTGACCGACAGCACGACGCCCTCCGCCGAGAGCTCCGTCGCCACCGCGACCGTGCCGTCCGCCGGGGTCCTGCGGATCGCGTTGACCAGGAGGTTGCCCAGGACCCGGCTCATCTCCTTGCCGTCCACCTCGACGGGCACCGGCTCGACCCCCGCGCCCTCCAGCCGGACGCCGTGCTCGCGGGCCAGCGGGTCGGCGCCCGCGAGCGCGTCGCCCACCAGGTCGTACAGCGAGACGCGGGCCGGGGCGAGCGGCAGCGCGCCGGCGTGGATCCGGGACAGTTCGAACAGGTCGCCGACCATGCCGTCGAGCCGCTCCACCTCGGTCCGCATCTGCCGCAGATAGCGGTCGGGATCCTCCGCGACGCCGTCCTCCAGCGCCTCCGACATGGCCCGCAGCCCGGCCAGCGGGGTGCGCAGATCGTGCGAGATCCAGGCCACCAGCTCGCGCCGCGAGGTCTCCAGCGCCCGCTCGCGTTCCCGCGAGGCCGCGAGCCGGGCGCTCGTCGCCGCGAGTTCACGGCTCAGCGCCTCCAGTTCGGCGGTGGCCGGGTGGCCGGGCGCGGCGAAGTCGCCGCCGTCGCCGAACGAGCGCGCGGCGACGGCCAGTTCACGGCTGCGCGCCACGACCCAGCGGCCCAGGACCAGGGCCGTCCCCAGCGACACCACCGCGGCCATCGCCACGACGGTCGTCACCACCGTCAGGTCGTGCGGCGACAGGAACATCGCCCAGGCGACGGCGAGGGTACCCGCCAGCATCGCGACCACGCCGACGGCGGCGACGACGGCCAGCGAGGCGGTCAGCGAGCGGCGCCGGATCAGCCGCAGGAGCGCGGCCCCGGCCAGACCGGTGGCCGCCGCACCGGCGAATGCGTACAGGGCGATGAGCAGCATGTCCCGCACGATCAGGCCTCCCCGTCGCCGGGCGCGTCCGGCTCGAAGCGGTAGCCGACGCCCCACACCGTACGGATCAGGCGCGGGCGGGCCGGATCGTCCTCGACCTTGCCGCGCAGCCGCCGGATGTGCACCGTCACCGTCGACAGGTCGCCGAACTCCCAGCCCCACACCTCGCGCATCAGGTCCTCGCGGCTGAACGCCCGGCCGGGGTGGCGCAGGAAGAAGGCGAGCAGGTCGAACTCGCGCAGGGTCAGCGCCAGTTCCGTGCCGTCGCGGCGGGCGCGGCGGCCCGCCGGGTCGACGGAGAGCCCGGCCGCGCGCAGCGGCCGCAGCTCCGTGCGCGGGCGCGCCCGGCGCAGCACCGACTCCACCCGCAGGACCAGCTCGCGCGGGCTGAACGGCTTGGTGACGTAGTCGTCGGCGCCGACCTCAAGACCGAGGATGCGGTCCTCCTCGTCGCCCCGCGCGGTCAGCATGACGACGGGCACCGGGCCGCGCTCGCGGATGCGCCGGCAGACCTCGAGGCCGTCCATGCCGGGCAGCATCAGGTCGAGCACCACCAGGTCGGGCCGGCGGGCCGCGGCCCGGGTGAGCGCCGTCGGGCCGTCGGCGGCACGGTCCACGAGGAAGCCCGCCCGGTCCAGGTACCCGGCCACCACCTCGGCGACCGTCGGGTCGTCGTCGACGACCAGGACCCGGGCCGGGTCCGCGGGGGCCTCGGGGCCCTTGAGCTCGTGTGACTGCTGCATGGAGCAAGCGTCGCACCGTGCGCGCGCGGGTGACGACTCCGCGGCGGCGCCGTGGGAGCGACGTCCGTGTTTCGTAAGGAGCTCGCGGGCGAAATGCCCGAATCGCGCTCGTAGGGTGAAAGCCGTGACCACTCCACCCATCCCCGTCGACGTGATCCTTCCCTGCCTGGACGAGGCCGAGGCCCTGCCCTGGGTGCTCGAACGGATCCCCCCGGGCTGGCGGGCGCTCGTCGTCGACAACGGTTCGACCGACGGCTCCGCCGACCTCGCCCGCAGCCTCGGCGCCACCGTCGTACGGGAACCGGTCCGGGGGTTCGGCGCCGCCTGCCACGCGGGCCTGCTCGCGTCCACGGCCGACATCGTGTGCTTCTGCGACTGCGACGCCTCGCTCGACCCGACCCGGCTGGTCCCCTTCGTGAGCGAGCTGCTCGCCGGGGAGAGCGACCTCGTCCTCGGCCGTCGTCGCCCGACCCGCCGCGGGGCCTGGCCCCTGCACGCCCGCGCCGGCAACCTCGCCCTCTCCCGGCTGCTACGCCGCCGCACCGGGCTGCGCCTGCACGACCTCGGACCGCTGCGCGCCGCGCGCCGCACGGACCTGCTCGCCCTCGGGCTCACCGACCGGCGCAGCGGCTACCCGCTGCAGATGGTCGTCCGGGCCGCCGACGCCGGCTGGCGGGTCGCCGAGCACGACGTGCCCTACCGCCCGCGCAGCGGCGCCTCGAAGGTGACCGGCACCTGGCGCGGCACCTGGCAGGCCGTCCGCGACATGAGCCGGGTCCTCGCCGAGACGGCCGCCCCGGCCCGCGAAGGAGCCGCCCGGTGACCACCCTTCTCGTCATCGCCAAGGAGCCGCGCCCCGGCCGGGTCAAGACCCGGCTCACCCCGCCCTTCACCCCCGAGGACGCCGCCGCTCTGGCCGAGGCCGCCCTGCGCGACACCCTGGACGCGGTCGCCGCCGCGCCCGCCGACCGGCGCGTCCTCGTCCTCGACGGCGCCCCCGGCGCCTGGCTCCCGCCCGGCTTCGACGTCGTCCCGCAGTGCGCGGGCGGCCTCGACGAGCGGCTCGCCGCCGCGTTCGCCGCCTGCTCAGGACCCGCCCTGCTCGTCGGCATGGACACCCCGCAGCTCACCCCCGAGCTGCTCACCGTCGACTTCACGGAATGCGACGCCTGGTTCGGACCCGCCCACGACGGCGGCTTCTGGGCCCTCGGCCTCGCCGCGCCCGACCCCGCCCTCCTGCGCGGCGTGCCCATGTCCACGCCGCACACGGGCGCCGCCCAGCGGGAGCGGCTGCGCGCCGCGGGCCTCAGGGTCCGCGACCTGCCCGCCCTGCGCGACGTCGACACCGCTGACGACGCCGCCGAGGTCGCGGCGCTCGCCCCGGACAGCCGCTTCGCCCACCGCCTGGCCCGCTGTACGACGGGGACCGCGACATGAGCCCTCGCACCACCGACATGGCCCCCTGGGCGGCGGCCGACCCCTACACCGCCGCGCTGCGCACCGGCACCGGACCGCTCTTCCTGCGCCGGTCCGACGGCTGGCTCCTGCCCCTCGACATCGAGCGCTGGTGCGCGCGCGCCGACGCCGTCGACCGGGACGTCCTCGACCGCTGCGAAGGCGCCGTCCTCGACGTGGGGTGCGGGCCGGGACGGCTCGTCGCCGAACTGGCGGCACGCGGCCGCACCGTCCTCGGCATCGACGTCAGCGCCACCGCCGTCGAACGCACCACCAGCCTCGGCGGCCCCGCCCTGCTGCGCTCCGTGTTCGAGGCGCTGCCCGGCGAGGGCCGCTGGCCGACCGTGCTCCTCATGGACGGCAACGTCGGCATCGGCGGCGACCCCCGCGCCCTCCTCGCCCGGGCCGCCCAGCTCGTGTGCCCGGGAGGCACGCTCATCGTCGAGACGGAGCCGGTGGACGTGGACGAGCGGGCCCAGGTCGAGGTGACCGACGCCCCCGGCCGGCCCCCGGGACGCTCCTTCCCCTGGGCGCGGCTCGGTGCGCCCGCCCTGCTCCGGTACGCGAAGCGGGCGGGCCTGCGGGCCACCGCTCAGTGGGACGCGGGAGGCCGCCGCTTCGTGTCCCTGAGCACCCGGAACGCCAACAGGAGCGCCGACCCGCCGAAGAGCCCGGCGGTGATCAGCAGCCAGTGGCCGAGGAACGCGTCCGCGGAGTGGCCGGTCGTCAGGGCGTAACGCCGCTCGTTGCGCCGCGCGATGAGCGGGAACCACACGAGCAGCAGCAGAAGCGCGAGGGCGGCGGGCACCCGCACGTACCCGGCCCAGGCCCGCCGGCCCGCCGCGCCGAGGCCCCGCAGCACCGCCCGGTCCGCCATCGCGTACAGGGGCAGCAGCACCAGGTCGTGCAGGAGCGCCGCGCCCACGATCCACAGCGCGACGTCGAACCACCGGTCCGCGAACAGCCGCACGCCCACGTACCCGGCGAACGCGAACGAGCAGAGCAGCAGCAGGAGTTGCAGCGGGTTGCCCAGCGCAAGCCGGTGTGCGGCGAGCCTGCGCACCACACCCGTCCCGGTCCTCTCGCTCATCGGGCTCACACCTTTCCGAAGGTCAGCCGGGCCACCCATTTGGTGTTCAGCACACCGGGGGCCGCGGGGACGATGATCCGCGCGGGGTGCCCGTGGTCCGGCGACAGGATCTCGCCGTTGACCTCGAGCGCCAGCAGCGCGCGGGGGTCCGCCACCTGAGCGGCGCTGAGCGCGGCGTGCCGGAACGCCCCGTGCCGCTGGAGCGACTCGACGAACACCTGCGGCGGGTCGTCCCCGTCGCCGACGAGCGCCGCGAGGTCCCGCAGCCGGACGCCCCGCCAGTGCTGGTCGGACGTCGACCAGCCCTCCACGCACGCGATGGGCAGCGCCGCACTGTGCTGGGGGAGCCGCTCCAGCGCCGCCCGGTCGAGCCGCACCGTCCCGGTGCTGCCGGTCACCGTGAGCCGCCAGGCCTCGTCGCTCGCCTCGGCCGCGTCGACCCCGGCCAGCGCGGCCGTCTTGTTGATCTGGAACCCGTTCGGACCGGGCCCCGGGTCGGCGCCGCCGTGCGGGGCCAGCAGCGCGGTGCGCCGCAGCGGACCGTCGAAGCTCTGCCCGAACGTCGTCCCGAACAGCAGCGCCGAGCCACCGCCGACGAACCAGAGCGCACCCCTGCGGGACACGCTCGGCGGGTCCGGCTCGGGCGCCACGAGCTCGTCCGTGCCGGGCCCCTCCTCACCGGCCTCACCGGCCCGCATCCGCCGCACGTTCCGCAGCGCCACGGGCATCTTGAGCACGGCGTGCACGACGAACGCGGAGAAGAACACCCACGCCCCGTAGAAGTGCAGCGGGTAGAACGAGCCGGGGAAGAGGTAGTCGAGCTGCACGTTCAGGACGCCCGTCACGAACTCGAACAGGCCGCCGCCGACCAGCAGCAGCAGCGACAGCCGCTCCAGACCGTGCGTCACGGAGCGGACGGGCGGCAGCACGAACAGCTTCGGCACCACCGACCACAACTTCGCCAGGAGCACGGGGATCAGGGTGACACCGAGCGTGACGTGCACGCCTTGCGTCAGCCGGTACAGACAGTGCGGGCCGGTCGGCCAGTCGAACAGGTAGAAGCCGAGGATCCCCTTGTCGGGGGTCTTGTCGTTCACCGGGGACAGCCCCGGGTTGTAGGCCGCGTAGGAGAGCAGCCCGGTCACGAACAGCACGGTGACGCCGACCAGCAGGACGAGACCGAGCACCGAGGTGAACCGGGCACCGCGCAGCGGACTGCGCCAGAACGCGGGGGAGGTGGGGGAGCGGGGGATGTCGCGCATGCCCCGACGGTAGGCCGGTACCCCCGCCCCCGAGCTGCTGCGACCCATGACGAAACCCTGACGTCCGGCCCGGCCGGCGACTCCCGGGCGGTGTCACGACCTAGCGTTCAGGTGTGATCCGTACAGACCTGCCGGAGGCCGGCCCGGCGCACCGGGAACGCCGCCGGGACCGACTCGACCTCGCCGCCGCGCTCGGCGGCGCCCTCCTCGTCGTCGCGGCCGCACTGACCGGCCGGTACCTCGAGGACACGTACGGCAACCTGCACGTCGGATGGCCACCGCTCTACGCGAACTGGCTGCCCCACGTGGGCCCCGGCACCCTCCCCGCGCTCGCCCTCGCCGCCCTCCTCGTGGCGTACGGCCCCGCCCTCGCGGCCCGGCTGCCCTGGCGCGGCCTGCTCGCCGCGTCCTGGGCCGGGGCCACCACCTGGATCGTGGCGCTCGCCCTCGTCGACGGCTGGCACCGCGGCATCGCCGTACGGCTGACCACCCGCTACGAGTACCTCCAGGTCATCGACCGCTTCCACGACATCCCGGCCACCCTGCGGGACTTCACCCACCACATCCTGATCGACTCGCCCGACCACTGGCCCGCGCACACCGCGGGACACCCGCCCGCGGCCACCCTCACGTTCGTGCTGCTCGACCGGATCGGGCTGCGCGGCGGCGGCTGGGCCGGGATGTGGTGCATCGTCGTCGGCGCCACGGCCTGCGTCGCCGTCCTGGTCACCGTGCGGGCCCTGGCCGGCGAGGAGACGGCCCGGCGCGCGGCCCCGTTCCTCGTGGCCGCGCCCGGCGCCGTGTGGATGGGCGCCTCCGCCGACGCCTACTTCGCGGCGGTTGCGGCCTGGTCCGTCGCCCTGCTCGCCCTCGCGGTCACCGGGCGCGGCACCGGCTGGGCGGCAGGCGCCGGACTCCTGTACGGGCTCACCTGCTACCTCTCCTACGGCCTCACCCTCGTGGCCGTCATCGGCGCGGCCGTCCTCGTGATCGGCCACCGGGAGGTCCGCCGCCGCCCCGCGCAGCTGCTCCTGCTGCTGCTCGCCGGAGCCGCGGTCGTCCCGGTCACGTTCACCCTCCTCGGCTTCGACTGGTGGGAGGCGTACCACGTGCTCATCACGCGCTACTACCAAGGGGCGGGCGGCATCCGCCCCTACGGCTACTGGGTGTGGGCCAACCTCGCCTGCACCGTCCTGATCGTCGGCCCGGCGACCGTGGCGGGCCTGCGCCGCGCCGTCACCCGGCTGTTCACCCCCGGCGCCCGGGCCGCGCCGGGTGAGAGCCGCCCGCTGGCCCTGCTCGTGACGGCCGCCCTCACGGCGCTCCTGATCGCCGACCTGTCCGGCATGAGCAAGGCGGAGACCGAGCGCATCTGGCTCCCGTTCGCCGTGTGGCTCCTGCCGGCCTGCGCCCTGCTGCCGCGCCCGCGCGCCTGGACGGCCGCCCAGGTGACCCTGGCCCTGCTGGTCAACCACCTGCTCCTGACGGGGTGGTGACCTCCGGCGCGGCCACGACGATCTCCCGCCGCAGGATCTTGCCCGTCGGCCCCTTCGGCAGCGCCTCGGCGATACGCACGAGCCGCGGGTACTTGTAGGGAGCGACCCGCTCCTTCACGTACGCGCGCAGCTCCTCGGGCGTGACGGTGGCCCCCGGAGCCAGGACGACCACCGCCGCGACCTCCTCGCCGAACTCCGGGTGCGGCACCGCGACGACCGCCGCCTCGACGACGCCCGGGTGCGCGTACAGGACCTCCTCGACCTCCCGCGGGTACACGTTGTAGCCACCGCGGATGATGAGGTCCTTCTTGCGGTCCACGACGAAGTAGTAGCCGTCCTCGTCCCGACGGGCCAGGTCGCCGCTGAGGAACCAGCCGTCCCGGAACGCCTCCGCGGTGGCGTCGGGGCGCCCCCGGTAGCCCTTCATCACGTTCGCGCCGCGGATCGCCAGCTCGCCGATCTCACCCGGCTCCGTGACGGTCTCCCCGCCGGACCCGAACAGGCACAGCTCGACGCCGTCGACGGGGAGCCCGATCGAACCCGGCCTGCGCGCCCCGCCCGGCGGGTTGAAGCACGCCACGGGCGACGTCTCCGACAGCCCGTACCCCTCCAGGACCTGCACGCCCAGGGCGCGTTCCGCCGCGTGCAGCAGCTCCACGGGAAGCGAGGACCCGCCCGACACGCCGAGTCGCAGCCGCGACGGCCGCGGCGACACGCCCGTGCGCAGCAGGGCGGTGTACATCGTCGGGACGCCCAGGAAGACCGTCACCCCGTCGCGGCGCAGCATCTCCAGCGCCTCCTCGGGCCGGAAGCGGGGGAGCAGCGACAGCGTCGCCGCGGAGGCCGTCGCCGCGTTCAGCGCACAGGTCTGGCCGAAGGCGTGGAAGAGCGGCAGGCCGCCGAGGAGCACGTCGTCGGGGGTGAGCCCGAGCAGGGTCCGCGCCGTGGTGAGGGCGTTGCCGACGAGATTGCCGTGGGTGAGCTCGGCGCCCTTCGGGGTGCCCGTCGTGCCGGAGGTGTAGAGGACGACGGCGGTGTCGTCCGCGTGTCGGTCCGGTACGGCGGTCCACGGGGCCTGCCCGTCGAGCAGTTCGTCCCAGTGGGCCGGGTCCGCGACCAGGCACCGGGCGCCGGTCCTGGCCGCCGCCTCACCGGCCGGGACCGCA
>NZ_WWIA01000623.1 GCF_009870065.1 Streptomyces sp. SID5785
ACGAGGCGGTGGCCCTTCTGGAGAAGGCCCGGATCGGCAACGCGCGGCTCAACTCCGTCCAGGACTTCCTGGATCACCCGGTCCTGTCGGGCCGCGACCGCTGGCGCACGGTGGACACCCCGGGCGGGCCGGTGCGCGCGCTCCTGCCGCCGGCGACGCCGCGCGGGGTCGAGCCCCGGATGGCGCCGGTGCCCGCGGCGGGCGAGCACACGGACGGGATCCTGGCCGAGCTGGGGCTCCCCGCACAACTCGCGCACAAAACGCCCCAATCGGAGCGATAAAGTATCCCGTCAACCCGCACACCTCCGATCACCCAGGAGTACCTACGTGACCGTAGCCATCGACTCGCCCGAGGCAGCCACCCCGGAGGAGAACTTCTGGCAGCCGGAGGAGGCCGCGGCCGTGCCGGCCCCGGCGGAGCCCGACGCCGCCGAGGAAGCCGGGGCGGGGACACAGGCCGAGGCGGACGCCGGGGCGGAGGCCGACGACGCGCCCGGCGAGGTGCCCGAGGCCATCGCCAGGGACGCGCGCGACTTCGGCGTCTACGCCCGCACCGGCGGCTGGATCTTCGCCCTGAAGGTGGCGCGCAGCGTGCGCCCGGGCGGCCAGGCGGCGGGCGAGTCGGAGAAGGTCTCGGCCCGCCGGTTCGCCGCGCTCGCCGACTGCTCGGCCGAGCGCGTCATGCGCTTCTACAAGGCCTGGGACCGGGCGGCCGACGACGGTCTCGTCCCGCAGTTCGAGGCGCTGGCCCCGGGCGCGGAGATCGAGCTGCCGGACGCCGACGCGTGGCTGTCGTACTACGTGTCGCGCTCCAGCGCCGCGTCGGTGCGCGGCCAGGCGATCACGGAGGCCGCCGAGGCCGAGGGCATCCGCCCGACGAAGGCCCTGGAGGTCGCCGAGAACCCGACCGCGCTGCGCGCCGCGATCCTCGCGGACCCGGGCACCGCGGAGGCCGCCCGCAAGGCCCTGATGGACCGGCTCGACGAGGACCCGGTGCTGCGCACCGGTCTGGCCCGCGACATCGTGCGCGCCGACGAGCTGAAGAAGGCCGTCGCGGAGGAGACGAAGACCGGCGGACAGCTCGAGTACGTGCGCAGGATCGCCGAGGAGGGCCAGGTCAAGACGCCCGCGGGGCAGAAGATCGAGGCGACGGCGGAGCTGCGCGAGGAGGCCGAGCGCCACCTGTCGCTGATCGACGAGCTGGACGAGGACGAGGAGCCGGGCGAGTGGGCCCGCGAGGCGTACGACACCGTGCGCACGCTCGTCGCGGAGACCGTCGAGAAGGACCCGGAACTGCGGGTCCAGGAGAAGCGGGCGAAGTTCTACAGCAGCCTGCAGAAGGCGACGAAGGCCTTCGAGGAGCTGACCTTCGACGACGTCGCGGACATCGACGACATCGTCGAGGACGACATGGTCAAGCGGCTGGAGGAGCTGCAGGAGGCGATCTCCGCGTGCCTCTCCGCCCTGAACAGGGCGCAGCGGGCGGACTGACCGCGCGGTCCGGCCCGCCGCCCGGTGCCCGGCACTCCCCCGCGGGAGTGCCGGGCACCGGTGCGTCCGGGCCCGTGACCTCCGCCACTCTCCCGGGGTCCAGGTTAGCGAAACGTTGCCGTTTCGCTCGAGAAGGCTTACGCTCGTCGAGGACGTGAACGAAACGGTTTCGTTTACTTATCTCCTCCTCACACGCCCTGCGCCCGTGCGCGGCGTGTCCGGTACCTCCCCGTACGACCTTCCCTGGAGTGCCCCATGTCCCAGACCTCGCTCGAGAAGGGCGCAGGCACCACGGCCGCGCCGGAGCGGACGCCGCAGGACGCCTCCCGCAAGCGCTGGTGGATCCTCGGCGTCATCGGCATCGCCCAGCTGATGGTGGTCCTCGACGCGACGATCGTGAACATCGCGCTGCCCTCGGCCCAGCAGGACCTCGGCTTCTCCGACGGCAACCGGCAGTGGATCGTCACCGCCTACGCGCTCGCCTTCGCCTCCCTGCTGCTGCTCGGCGGCCGCATCGCCGACCTCTTCGGCCGCAAGCCCGCCTTCCTGGTCGGCGTCGCGGGCTTCGCCGGCGCCTCCGTCCTCGGCGGCGCGTCCACCAGCTTCGGGATGCTGGTCACGGCCCGCGCGCTGCAGGGCGTGTTCGGCGCGCTGCTCGCCCCCGCCGCCCTCTCCCTGCTCAACACGACGTTCACCGACGCCAAGGAACGCGCCAAGGCGTTCAGCGTCTACGGCGCCATCGCGGGCGCGGGCGGCGCGGTCGGACTGCTGCTCGGCGGTCTGCTCACCGACGCCCTGGACTGGCGCTGGACCCTGTACGTCAACATCGTCTTCGCGGTCGTCGCCTTCGCCGGCGGCTGGCTCCTGCTGAACAAGCACCGCGACGCGGCCGGCGCCAAGCTGGACCTGCCCGGCACCGTCCTGGTCTCCGCCGGACTCTTCTCCCTCGTCTACGGCTTCTCCAACGCCGAGACCCATGACTGGAGTTCCCCGCTGACCTGGGGCTTCCTGCTCGCCGGCGGGGTCCTGCTGCTGGCCTTCGGCTGGTGGCAGACCCGCGCGAAGCACCCGCTGCTGCCGATGCGCGTCCTGCTCGACCGGGACCGTGCCGCCTCGTTCGTCGCGGTCCTGATCACCGGCGCGGGCATGTTCGGCGTGTTCCTCTTCCTCACCTACTACCTCCAGCTCAACCTCGGCTTCAGCCCCACGAAAACGGGCGTCGCGTTCCTGCCGATGGTCGCCGCGATGATGGTCATGGCCCAGGTCTCCACCACCGTCCTGGTGCCGCGGATCGGTCCGAAGGCCGTCATCCCGGCGGGCTTCGCCCTCGCCGGTGTCGGCATGGCCTGGCTCACCGGCATCGGCCTCGGCTCCTCGTTCGCCTCCGACGTGCTGCCGCAGCTGATCCTGATCGGCGCGGGCCTCGGTGTCGTGATGCCGCCCGCGATGGCGCTGGCCACCAGCGGGATCGCCGCCGAGGATGCGGGCGTGGCCTCCGCGACCGTCAACACCATGCAGCAGGTGGGCGGTTCGATCGGCACGGCGCTCCTGAACACCCTGGCCGCGAGCGCCGCGACCGGCTACCTCACGGACCACGACCCGGCGAACAAGCTGAACCAGGCGCAGGCCACGATCGAGAGCTACACGACGGCGTTCTGGTGGTCGGCCGGCTTCTTCGCCGCCGGCGCCGTCCTCGCCTTCCTGCTGTACCGACGTGGGGCCGGTCAGCAGGAACCGGCCGCGGACGCGGCACCCGTCGTCCACATGTGACGACCGCCGCGCACCGGCCACGGGGCCGCCGTCCTCAGGGAGACGGCGGCCCCGTCATGTTCCCCGGGGTCCCGGGTGGCATCGTGGAAGGTGATCATCCACTACAGGAGGCACCTCGTGGCGGACAGCCCCGACGCACCCGGAGTCCCCCGGTCCACCGGACGCCCGGCCCACCAGAACGTGACGTTCGACAGCGACGGCACCCCGGCGCACGGCTTCCTGGCCCTGCCGCCGGGCGGCCGCGGGCCCGGCGTCGTCGTCATCCAGGAGTGGTGGGGCCTGACGGACCACATCGCCGACGTGACCGCCCGGCTCGCCGCGGAGGGGTTCGTGGCGCTCGCCCCCGACCTGTACGGCGGCAACGTCGCGCACGACTCCGACGAGGCGTTCCGCATGATGCGGGACCTGCCGGTGGAGCGCGGGGTCGCGCTGCTGTCCGGCGCGGTCGGCCATCTGCTGACGCTGCCGGAGGTCACGTCCGCGGACGTGGGCGCGGTCGGCTTCTGCATGGGCGGCGGCTTCGTCCTGTACCTCGCGGCGAAGGAGGCCCGCGTCAGCGCCGCGGTCCCCTTCTACGGGGTCATCCAGGGCGAGATCCCCGACTTCTCGGGCCTGAAGGCCCAGGTGCAGGGTCACTACGGCGAGCGCGACGCGTCCATTCCGCTCGCGACGCTGGACGGGCTGCGGGGCGCGATCGAGCGGCAGTCCGGCATCACGCCCGACTTCCGGCTCCATGCGGCAGGGCACGCCTTCTTCAACGACGGCCGCCCCGAGGCCTACGACGCGAAGGCGTCGCAGGAGGCGTGGACCGACACCATCGCGTTCCTGAAGGCCACGGTCGGCAGGTAGAACCCGCACCCACGGAACCCGACGGGTGAGCGGGGCCCGGTGGCGCGCACCTGCGGGCCCCGCTCACCGGAACTCACCAGATCCGCACGCGCTCCGTGGGGTCCAGCCACAGCCCGTCGCCGGCCTGCGTGGCGAAGGCCTCGTGGAACTCGTCCAGGTTGCGCACGATGTTCGCCCGGAACTCCGGCGGCGAGTGCGGGTCGATCGTCAGGTACTGCTGCTCCTGCTCCTTGCGCCGCTTGGTGCGCCAGCAGAACGCCCAGTTCATGAACAGCCGCTGGGAGCCGCTCAGTCCGTCCTCCTCGGGGACGGGCGCCCCGGCGAGGGCGATCAGGTACGCGGTGTGCCCGATGGTGAGGCCGCCGAGGTCGCCGATGTTCTCGCCGACGGTCAGCGAGCCGTTGACGAACTCGCCGGGCAGGTTGCGCGGGGAGAAGCCGTCGTACTGCTTGACGAGCGCCTTCGACTTGCCCTCGAACGCGGCCTTGTCGTCCGCGGTCCACCAGTCGTTGAGGTTGCCCCGGCCGTCGTACTGGGCGCCCTGGTCGTCGAAACCGTGGCCGATCTCGTGGCCGATGACGGCGCCGATCCCGCCGTAGTTCTCGGCCGCGTCGGCCTCCGGCGAGAAGAACGGCTTCTGCAGGATGCCGGCCGGGAAGCAGATCTCGTTGGTGCCCGGGTTGTAGTAGGCGTTCACGGTCTGCGGCAGCATGAACCACTCGTCGCGGTCGACGGGGGCGCCGATCTTGGCCATCTGCCGGTCGTGCTCGAAGGCGTCGGCCGCGTACGCGTTGGCCAGCAGGTCGCCGGGGACGACGGTCAGTGCGGTGTAGTCACGGAACCGGTCCGGGTAGCCGATCTTCGGACGGAACGTGGCGAGCTTCTCGTACGCCCGCTCCTTCGTCTCGTCCGTCATCCAGTCGAGGGCACCGATGGACTGCCGGTAGGCCTCGAGGAGGTTCGCGACGAGCTCGTCCATCAGGGCCTTGGAGGCCGGCGGGAAGTGCCGGGCCACGTACTCCTTGCCGACGGCCTCGCCCATCGCACCCTCGACGAACGCCACGGCGCGCTTCCAGCGGGCCCGCAGTTCGGGGGTGCCGTTGAGGGTGCGCCCGTAGAAGTCGAAGTTGACCTGGACGAACGGCGAGGACAGGTACGGGGCGCTGGAGCGCAGCACGCGCGCGAGCAGCCAGTCGCGCCACTGCTCGACCGGGACCTCGGTCAGGACGGCGGAGAGATGCGCCAGGTAGGAGGGCTGGCGCACACACGACTGGGCGAGCGTCTCGTCGCTGCCGCCGAGCCCGGCGACGTAGGCGCGCCAGTCGAAGGCCGGGGCGAGCGCCGTCAGTTCGTCGAAGGTCGTGAGGTTGTACGTCTTCTGCACGTCCCGCGTCTCGGCGCGCTCCCAGTGGCCCTCGGCGAGCCGGGTCTCCAGCGCGAGGACGGTGCGGGCCGCGGCGGCCGGGTCGGCATGCTCGGCGAGCGAGAACAGCTCGGTGAGGTAGGCCTCGTACTTCTCGCGGGTCTCGGCGAACTTCTCGTCGCGGTAGTACGACTCGTCGGGCAGCCCGAGACCGCCCTGGAGCAGGTTGAAGAGGTAGCGGTCGGAGTCACGGTCGTCCGTGTCGATGTACGCGCCGAACAGGCCGGAGCCCCCGGTGCGCTCGAAGCGGCCGAGGAAACCGGCGAGCTCCCGCACGTCACCGATGCCCGCCACCTCGTCGAGGAGCGGCCGGACCGGGTCGAGGCCGAGGGCGTCGGCCCGCTCCTCGTCCATGAACGACGCGTACAGCTCGGCGATCTTGCGCGCCTCGTCGGTCTCCAGGCTGGTGGGGCCGCCGGCCGCGATCTCCTGGATGATCTCCTTGACCTGCTGCTCGGCCACGTCCACGAGCTGGACGAAGGGGCCCCAGCTGGAGCGGTCGTCGGGGATCGGCTCGTTGGTGAGCCAGTGGCCGTTGACATGGCCGAAGAGGTCGTCCTGCGGGCGGATCGCCGGGTCCATGCCCGGTCGTGCGTCATCCAGAGTGCTCATCGGCGCAGCCTACCCAGGTCAGGGGCGGTGAAGCGCGTCCGGTGCGCGGCTCGCGGCGAACCGCCCCGGCCGGCACGGGGCCGGCCGGGGCGGAGGGGATCCGCGGGGGATCAGGCGAGCGAGGCGAGCGCCTCGTTCAGGGTCTGCGACGGGCGCATGACCTGGGCCGCCTTGGCCGGGTCGGGCTGGAAGTAGCCGCCGATGTCGGCCGGGGAGCCCTGCACCGCGACGAGCTCGTCGACGATCTTCTGCTCGTCGGCCTTGAGGGACTCGGCGAAGGCCGCGAAGGCCTTGGCGAGCTCCGCGTCCTCGGTCTGGGCGGCGAGCTCCTGGGCCCAGTAGAGGGCCAGGTAGAAGTGCGAGCCGCGGTTGTCGATGCCGCCGAGGCGACGGGTCGGCGACTTGTCCTCGTTGAGGAACGTGCCGGTGGCGCGGTCGAGCGTCTCGCCGAGGACCTTCGCGCGGGCGTTGCCCGTGGTGGTGGAGAGGTGCTCCAGGGAGACGGCCAGCGCGAGGAACTCGCCGAGGGAGTCCCAGCGCAGGTAGTTCTCCTTGACCAGCTGCTGGACGTGCTTCGGGGCGGAGCCGCCGGCGCCCGTCTCGAAGAGGCCGCCGCCGTTCATCAGCGGGACGACGGACAGCATCTTGGCGCTGGTGCCCAGCTCCAGGATCGGGAAGAGGTCCGTCAGGTAGTCGCGCAGCACGTTGCCGGTGACCGAGATGGTGTTCAGGCCCTGGCGGATGCGCTCGACCGACAGCTTCGTGGCGTCCTCCGGGGACAGGACGCGGATGTCCAGGCCCTCGGTGTCGTGCTCCGGCAGGTACTGCTCGACCTTCTTGATCAGCTGCGCGTCGTGGGCGCGGGTCTCGTCCAGCCAGAAGACGGCCGGGTCACCGGTGGCGCGGGCGCGCGTGACGGCGAGCTTGACCCAGTCCTTGATCGGCGCGTCCTTGGTCTGGCAGGCGCGGAAGATGTCGCCCTCGGCGACCTCCTGCTCCAGGACGGCGGTGCCGTCGGCGGCGACCAGGCGGACCGTGCCGGCAGCCGCGATCTCGAAGGTCTTGTCGTGCGAGCCGTACTCCTCGGCCTTCTGCGCCATGAGGCCGACGTTCGGGACGGAGCCCATGGTCGACGGGTCGTAGGCGCCGTTGGCCCGGCAGTCGTCGATGACGACCTGGTAGACACCCGCGTAGCTGCTGTCCGGGAGGACGGCGAGGGTGTCGGCCTCCTGGCCGTCGGGGCCCCACATGTGACCCGAGGTGCGGATCATGGCGGGCATCGAGGCGTCGACGATGACGTCGGACGGCACGTGCAGGTTGGTGATGCCGCGGTCGGAGTCGACCATGGCGAGCTCCGGGCCCTCGGCGATCTCGGCCTCGAAGGAGGCCTTGATCTCGGCGCCCAGGTGGGGCACGGAGTCCAGGCCCTTGAGGATGGTGCCGAGGCCGTCGTTCGGGGAGAGGCCGGCGGCGACGAGCGCCTCGCCGTACTTGGCGAACGTCTTCGGGAAGAAGGCGCGCACGACGTGGCCGAAGATGATCGGGTCGGAGACCTTCATCATGGTGGCCTTGAGGTGCACGGAGAACAGCACGCCCTCGGCCTTGGCCTTGGCGATCTGCGCGGTGAGGAACTCGCGCAGGGCGGCGACGTGCAGCACGGAGGCGTCCACGACCTCACCGGCGAGCACCGGTACGGACTCGCGCAGGACGGTGGTCGTGCCGTCGGCGGCGACGTGCTCGATCCTGAGCGAGCCGTCGGCCTCGATCACGGCGGACTTCTCGGTCGAGCGGAAGTCGTTCACGCCCATCGTCGCCACGTTGGTCCTGGACTCGGGGGTCCAGGCACCCATGCGGTGCGGGTGGGCCTTGGCGTAGTTCTTCACCGAGGCGGGGGCGCGGCGGTCCGAGTTGCCCTCACGCAGGACGGGGTTCACGGCGGAACCCTTGACCTTGTCGTAGCGGGCGCGGATCTCGCGCTCCTCGTCCGTCTTCGGCTCGTCGGGGTACGCGGGCAGCGCGTAGCCCTGCTCCTGCAGCTCGGCGATCGCGGCCTTGAGCTGGGGGATGGACGCCGAGATGTTCGGCAGCTTGATGATGTTGGCGCCCGGCGTCTTGGCGAGCTCGCCCAGCTCGGCCAGCGCGTCGTCGATGCGCTGGTCCTCGTTCAGGTGCTCCGGGAAGGAGGCGATGATGCGCCCGGCCAGGGAGATGTCACGGGTCTCGACCCGCACACCGGCGGTGGACGCGTAGGCCTCGATCACGGGCAGGAAGGAGTACGTCGCGAGGGCCGGGGCCTCGTCAGTGTGCGTGTAAATGATGGTCGAGTCAGTCACCGGGTGCTCCGCTCCACGTCTTCCACGTCGTCTGCATGATTTCTCAGATTGCTCGACATCAAGATATCTCGTACCGCCCCCTTCTTCGAAAGGGCCTCGCTGCATCCCCGCCGGGACCTCCCGCCCCGGCGGCGGCGCGGGCGCGAACGGCCGTCAGGAGCCGGAGAGTTCGGCCGTCGAGGTGCGGCCCGCGTCGGCGATCCGCTCCAGGAAACCGGCGATGACCTCCAGCTCGGCGGGGTCGTAGGCGGAGCAGATCCGCTCGACGGACGCGCCCATCCCCGCGAAGTGACGCAGCAGCTCGCCGTCCCGGCCGGAAAGGGCGGTGATCTGCACCGCCCTGCGGTCGGACGGGTTGCGCTCCCGGGAGATCCAGCCGCCCTTCTCCAGCCGGTCGAGGACCCCCGTCATCGTGGCCGGGTGCAGCCCGGCCCGCCTGGCCAGCGCCCCCGGACTGAGCGGCCCGTGCGTCTTGATCAGGTCGAGGCAGTCCAGGTCGACGTCCTTCATCTCGACGCGGGCGCTGACCTGCCGGTTGAGCAGCGACAGCTGCAGACCCACGTCACGCAGCCCGGAGCGGATCCTGCGGCGATTTGTTTCGGAACTCATATTGTCTTACTCA
>NZ_WWIA01000624.1 GCF_009870065.1 Streptomyces sp. SID5785
CCCCGCGCCCCTGAAGGCACGCGCTGCGCGCAGCCTTCCCCGCCGCTGAAGGTGTGCGGGTGCGGTGGGGGCTGGTCGCGCCCTGCGGCGGAGCCGCTGATGTCACGGCCCCGCGCCCCTGAAGGCGTGCGCTGCGCGCAGCCTTCCCCCTCTAGGCGTGCGCTGCGCGCAGCCTTCCTCCCCCTCCCGCCGGAGGCAGGGGCTGCGCGCAGACCCCCCGTACGCGCCCGCAGGCGGCTGGTCTGCTATTCGACCGTGACCGACTTCGCCAGGTTCCGGGGCTTGTCGATGTCGCGGCCGAGGGCCAGGGCCGTGTGGTAGGCGAGGAGCTGGAGCGGGATGCCCATCAGGATGGGGTCCAGCTCGTCCTCGTTCTTCGGGACGACGATCGTGCGGTCGGCCTTCTCCTGCTCCTGGTGGGCGACGGCCAGGATGCGGCCGGAGCGGGCCTTGATCTCCTCCATCGCGGCGCGGTTCTTCTCCAGGAGGTCGTCGTCGGGGACGATCGCGACCGTGGGGAGCGCCGGCTCGATGAGCGCGAGCGGGCCGTGCTTGAGCTCGGAGGCGGGGTAGGCCTCGGCGTGGATGTAGGAGACCTCCTTGAGCTTGAGGGAGGCCTCGCGGGCGACCGGGTAGCCCCGGACGCGGCCGATGAACATCATCGAGCGGGCGTCCGCGTACTCCTCGGCGATCTTCTTGATCTCCGCCTCCTGGGCGAGGATCTCCGTGATCTGGGCCGGGAGCTTGCGCAGGCCCTCGATGATGCGCTTGCCGTCGGCGACGGACAGGTCGCGGATGCGGCCCAGGTGCAGGGCGAGCAGCGCGAAGGCGACCGTGGTGTTCGTGAAGCACTTGGTGGAGACGACGCAGACCTCGGGGCCGGCGTGGACGTAGACACCGGCGTCGGACTCGCGGGCGATCGCGGAGCCGACGACGTTGACGACGCCGAAGACGCGGGCGCCCTTGCGCTTGAGCTCCTGGACGGCGGCGAGGACGTCGTAGGTCTCGCCGGACTGGGAGACCGCGATGTAGAGGGTGTCGGGGTCGACGACCGGGTTGCGGTAGCGGAACTCGGAGGCCGGCTCGGCGTCCGCGGGGATACGGGCGAGCTCCTCGATCATCTGGGCGCCGATGAGACCGGCGTGGTACGACGTGCCGCAGCCGAGGATCTTGACGCGGCGCACGGAGCGGGCCTCGCGGGCGTCCAGGTTCAGGCCGCCGAGGTGCACGGTGGAGAAGCGGTCGTCGATGCGGCCGCGCAGCACGCGGTCCACGGCGTCGGCCTGCTCGGAGATCTCCTTGTGCATGTACGTGTCGTGGCCGCCCATGTCGTAGGACGCGGCCTCCCACTCGACGGTGGTCGGGGACGCGGTCGTGCGCGTGCCCTCCGTCGTGTACGTGCGGAAGTCGTCGGCCTTGAGGGTGGCCATCTCGCCGTCGTCGAGGGTGACGATCTGGCGGGTGTGGGAGACGAGCGCGGCGATGTCCGAGGCGACGAACATCTCCTTGTCGCCGATGCCGAGGACGACCGGCGAGCCGTTGCGGGCGACGACGATGCGGTCGGGGAAGTCGGCGTGCAGGACGGCGATGCCGTACGTGCCCTCGACGAGCCGCAGCGCGTCGCGGACCTTGTCCTCGAGCTTCTCGGCGCTCGAGCGGGCGACGAGGTGGGTGAGGACCTCGGTGTCCGTCTCGGAGAGGAACGTGACGCCCTCGGCGGCGAGCTTGGTGCGCAGCTCGGCGGCGTTGTCGATGATGCCGTTGTGGACGACGGCGACCGCGTTGTCGCCGGACATGTGCGGGTGGGCGTTCTCGTCGGAGGGGGCGCCGTGGGTGGCCCAGCGGGTGTGGGCGATGCCGGTCGTACCCTTGAAGCGGGCCGGGACCCGTGCCTCGAGGTCGCGGACGCGGCCCTTGGCCTTGACCATCTTCAGGCCCGGGGACTTCGGGCTGCTGATGACGACGCCCGCGGAGTCGTAGCCGCGGTACTCGAGGCGCTGCAGGCCCTCGAGCAGGAGCGGGGCGACGTCCCGCTTGCCGATGTAACCGACGATTCCGCACATGAGTTCTGGAAATCCCCTCTGGTCGAACGGTCCGGCCGGCCGGACGCGGCCGGTCAGCCGTAGACGATGCGGCGCAGCTGACGGAGCGAGAGCTCCGGCGGCGCGACCGCCCGGTACCGCAGATCCGCCCGGATCTGCTCGAAGATCGCCGCGTTCACCTGGCCCTGGGCCTGGAGTTCGCGGTGGCGGCGGCGGACGTAGTCCTCCGCCGACTCGTCGAAGTAGGCGAGCACGTCCTGGACCACCCGCAGTGCCTCGCCCCGGTTCAGCGGGGTGCTGCGCGTCAGGTGATCGACAAGTTCCTCGTGCACTCGGCTGATCCTGGGGGACGGTGCGGGCTTTCGCAAGAAATCTGCCCGATTTCGGGCAGGGGTCACGGGCGGAGGGCAGCGGAAGGAGCAGTTCCGAGGCTCTTGGGGGGAAAGTGGTCAAGCCTTGAAGGGCGCCATGCCGCCTGTTCTGCGCGCGTTCACCCGGCGTATCCGGCCGGGACGGTCGCCCCCAGCAACTTTCTCGCCATGGACATTCCTCGTATGGGCGTACCCGCCGAGCTCGCCGACCGGCCGCTCGCCGAGCAGCACGAGTACCTGCGGTCCCGCTTCTCCCGGCGCAGTGTGATCCGCGGCGGCGCCGTGACGCTGGGCGCCGTCGCCGGCGGAGCCTTCGTGCCGGGCGCCGCGCTCGCCGCCGCCCCGACCGCCGCCCCGGCGGGTGGGCCCGCCACCGAGCACGTCGACGGCGCGCTCGTCGCCCCGTTCGGCCGGCACCTCTCCTACGGCACCGACCCGCGCACCGAGATGACCGTCTCCTGGCAGGTCCCGGCCCCCGTCAAGGACCCGTACATCCGCATCGGCGCGCACGCCGGCGAGCTCTCGCGGAAGATCCCGGCCGAGGTCCGCGCGCTCTACACCCCCGCCGGTGTCGGCACCAGCGCCGACCACACCCAGTACTACGTCCACGCCAGGCTGAGCCGCCTCAGGCCCGGCCGGACCTACTACTACGGCGTCGGCCACCGCGGCTTCGACCCGGCCTCGCCGAGGTTCGCCGGGACGATCGGCACCTTCACCACCGCGCCCTCGCGCGCCGAGTCCTTCACCTTCACCGCCTTCGGCGACCAGGGCGTCAGCTACCACGCGCTCGCCAACGACAACCTGATCCTGGCGCAGGGCCCCTCCTTCCACCTGCACGCCGGTGACATCGCCTACGCGGACCCGTCCGGCTCCGGTCAGACCACCGACACGTTCGACGCGCGCACCTGGGACCAGTTCCTCGCCCAGACCGAGACGGTCGCCAAGTCCGTGCCGTGGATGGTCTCCTACGGCAACCACGACATGGAGGCCTGGTACGCGCCGCACGGCTACGGCAGCCAGGAGGCCCGCTTCGCGCCGCCCGCGAACGGCCCCGACCCGAAGAACCTGCCCGGCGTCTACTCCTTCGTGCACGGCAACACCGCCGTCATCTCCCTCGACGCCAACGACGTCTCCTGGGAGATCCCGGCCAACCTCGGGCTCTCCGGCGGCACCCAGACCACCTGGTTCGAGGGCCAGTTGAAGAAGTTCCGGGCGCACGGCTCCGGGATCGACTTCATCGTCGTCTTCTTCCACCACTGCGCCTACTGCACCGCCACGTCGCACGCCTCCGAGGGCGGCGTCCGCAAGGAATGGGTGCCGCTGTTCGACAAGTACACCGTCGACCTCGTCATCAACGGCCACAACCACGTCTACGAGCGCTCCGACGTCCTCAAGGGCGACAGGGTCACCAAGGAGCTGCCGATCGGCGGCACCGCGTACCCGGAGACGGACGGCGTCGTCTACGTCACCGCCGGCGCGGCCGGAAAGAGCCTGTACTCCTTCCCCGTGGCCGACACCTACGCGGGCCACGAGAAGGACGTCGACCCCTTCGCCTCCTACGTGACACAGGCCGACGGCAGCAAGAAGCCGGTCACCGTCGACTGGTCGCGGGTGCGCTACACCGACTACTCGTTCCTCCGGGTCGACGTGCGGCCGGCCGCACCGGGCCGCACCGCCACCCTCACGGTGCGCGGCATCGCCGAGACGGGCGCCGAGATCGACCGCTTCGTCGTCGCCCGCCGGGTCCGGCACTGACCCGGGGCGCCCCCGCAGCCCCGCTCACATCTGCCTGAGCACCGCCGCCTTCGCCGCCGCGAACTCCTCCTCGGTCAGCACGCCCGACCGGTGGAGCTCGCCCAGCTCGCGAAGGCGGCGCAGCAGGGCGTCGTGGTCCGGGGCGGGCCCGGCCGGAACCGGCTCCGGCGGCCCGGGCAGGGCGGCGGCGGGCGGCGCCGCGGCCGCCGCCGGGTGCGGCAGACGCGCCTGGACGGCCGCCGCGACGAGGGCCATCAGCGGGTCCTTCTTGAAGCCCCACAGCTCGACCGCGTTCGGATCGTGCTTCGGCGGGGCCTTCGTCACGGCGGACCGGATCACGAAGCGCAGGTGCCCGTTCTCCAGGCCCTCGGCGGGCTGCCACTCCACGGCCGTGATCTCGGCGAGCGGCAGCAGCCGCGCCCCGGTCGAGGCCTTGCCCTCCTCCGTCTTCCAGTTCCACTCCAGCCGGACCTGCTCCCCGTCGAAGCTCGCCGTGCCGTCCCCCGCGGAGACGGACAGCGGCACCGAGGGCCCCGGGAGCGCGTAGGCGGTGCACGGCGTCGCCGGGACCTCGTCGAGCAGCAGCGCGCTGCGCACCTCGTCGACCAGGTACTCGGCCACCCCGTACCGGTCCGTCTCGACGGTCAGCCGGTACGGGTCCTGCCCGTCCGTCAGTTTGCCGCCGGTCGCCTGGAGGAGCGGGTCCGCGCCGTCCCGCAGCCGCAGCCTGAGCCGGCCGGACCTGCGGCCCTGCTCGAAGGAGATGCCGGCCAACGCGTGCAGCGGCAGCGCCAGTTCACCCAGCGTGCGGCGGAGCAGGCTCACGCCCTTGTCGCGCCCCGGCACCAGCCGCAGCGTCTCCCCGTCGAACGTCCACGTCCCGTCCTTCTGGATGATTTCCGCCATGGGGGGATTCTGACATCCGGGCCCGGGGGAGTGGTCTACACCTTGACCGTGACCGGGGCGGACGGTACGCATGGTGACCGATCGGTTGCTCCACCGCACGACGAACGCCGCCAGCGACCCCGTCGAAGGGACCGTTTGTGAGGAAGCACCGTAGCCCGACCGCCGCCCTGCTGGGCGCGCTCCTGCTCGTCGCCGCCGGGGCCGGGGCGCTCGGCGCCGGATCCGCCGCCGCGGCACCCGCCGGGGAACCCGTGCCGCTCGGGCGGATCGTGCCCGCGCCCGCGTCGGTGACGCCCGCCCCCACCCCCTACGAGATCACGGCGAAGACCCGGATCCGGGTCGACGACCGCTCCGGTGACGCCCGCCGGATCGGCGGCTACCTGGCCGGTCTGCTGCGGCCCGCGACCGGGTACCGGCTGCCCGTGACGGACAGCGCCGCCCGCGACGGCATCCGGCTGAAGGTCAGCGCCGAGGAGACCGCGCTGGGCGCCGAGGGATACCGGCTGACCAGCGACGGCCGGTCCGTGACCGTCGTCGCGCACCGGGCCGCCGGACTGTTCCACGGCGTGCAGACCCTGCGCCAGCAGCTTCCGCCGCGGATCGAGTCCACCGCCCGGCAGCCGGGTCCCTGGCTGATCGCGGGCGGCACCGTCCAGGACGTGCCGCGCTACGCGTGGCGCGGCGCCATGCTCGACGTGGCCCGGCACTTCTTCACCGTCGACCAGGTCAAGCGCTACATCGACCAGCTCGCCCTCTACAAGGTCAACAAGCTGCACCTGCACCTCAGCGACGACCAGGGCTGGCGCATCGCCGTCGACTCCTGGCCGAGACTGGCCACGTACGGCGGCTCCACCCAGGTGGGCGGCGGCGCGGGCGGCCACTACACCAAGGCGCAGTACCGGGAGATCGTCCGGTACGCGGCCTCCCGCTATCTGGAGGTCGTGCCCGAGATCGACATGCCGAGCCACACCAACGCGGCCCTCGCCTCCTACGCCGACCTCAACTGCGACGGCGTCGCGCCCCCGCTCTACACGGGCACGGACGTCGGCTTCAGCTCGCTGTGCGTCGGCAAGGACCTCACCTACGACTTCGTCGACGACGTGATCCGCGAGGTCGCCGCGATCACCCCGGGCCGGTACCTGCACATCGGCGGCGACGAGGCGCACTCCACGAGCCACGAGGACTACGTGACGTTCATGAACCGGGTGCAGCCGGTCGTCGCCAAGTACGGCAAGACGGTGGTCGGCTGGCACCAGCTGACCGAGGCCACGCCCGTCGCCGGCGCCCTCGCCCAGTACTGGGGCCTGGACAGCACCAGCGCCGCGGAGAAGGCCCAGGTCGCGAAGGCCGCGCAGAACGGCACGGGGCTCATCATCTCGCCCGCCGACCGGACCTACCTCGACATGCAGTACGACAAGGACACCCCGCTCGGCCTGCACTGGGCCGGATACGTCGAGGTGCAGCGCTCCTACGACTGGGACCCGGGCAACTACCTGCCCGGGGCGCCGAGTTCGTCGGTGCGCGGCGTCGAGGCGCCGATGTGGGCGGAGACGCTGTCCACGTCCGCGCACCTCGACTACATGGCGTTCCCGCGGCTGCCCGGCGTCGCCGAGCTCGGCTGGTCGCCCGCCGCCACGCACGACTGGGACACCTACAAGGTGCGGCTCGCCGCGCAGGCGCCCCGCTGGGACGCGCTCGGCATCGGGTACTACAGGTCGCCGCAGGTGCCCTGGCCCGCGGCGGAGCAGAAGTAGGCCGAAGGGGCTCGGGAGGACCGTCTCCCGAGCCCCTGGTCTGTCTCCGCCGGGTCAGGCGATCGGGTTGGCCAGATCGCCGACCAGCTGGAGCGCGCCCGACGGGTCGGCCAGGTCCACCATCTGCTGGTTGTCGCGCAGTTGCAGCCGGTTCAGACACGACAGCGCGAACGCCGGGGCGAACAGGTCGAACCGCTCGAACTTCTCGGCCAGTTGGGGAGCCGACTCCTGGTAGTCGCGCACGCACTCCGCGACCGCCGACCAGAACGTGTCCTCGTCCAGGACGCCGTCCGTGACCAGGTTCGCCGCGAGGAAGCGGAAGAAGCAGTCGAAGACGTCCGTGAAGATCGACAGGAGTTTCATGTCGTCGGGGACCTCGGCCTTGATGCGCTCCACGGCGGGCGGCAGCACCGCGTCCGGGTCCATCACCGCGATCTCCTCGGCGATGTCCTTGAAGATCGCCCGCCGCACGACGCCCCGCTCGTCCAGGACCAGGATCGTGTTCTCGCCGTGCGGCATGAACACGAGGTCGTAGGCGTAGAAGCTGTGCAGCAGCGGGGTCAGGTACGCCCGCAGGTACGGCTTCAGCCACTCCCGCGGCGTCAGACCA